>NZ_JAPZVM010000004.1:0-292699 GCF_027529745.1 Phocaeicola acetigenes | reverse complement strand
TCTCGTTTTCCGCTCAAAATGATTAGTAGTAATCCTTGCAATCAGCTTTAAGAAGATTGTGAGGATTTTTTTTATTTCTTATTGTGGTGCTTCGTGTATTTTGATATATTTGCGGCTGTTTTATTTATATACAGACAAGATGAAAACATACGATATCTATTTTACAGACGGGAGATCGACTGATAACAAAGGTTTTTCAATAAAGACTGAAGAGAAGGCGATTCATATGGCTGAAGATATGCTGGAAAAAGGAAACAGTTATATTAGAGAATACGCCGGAGGTACAATTATGGTAGTCGATTCGGAGGGAGAGATGGTTTGGAGCAAGCCTATTCCCGATTGATGAATAAATAACAGGAATAATAATATTAAAAAATAGAATTAAGCTTATGTTCTCAGGAATAGTAGAAGAATATGCAGAAGTTGTTAAGGTGGTAAAAGATCAGGAAAATCTTCACCTTACTTTGAAGTGTTCGTTTGTGGATGAATTGAAGATAGACCAGAGTGTATCTCATAATGGAGTATGTCTTACAGTGGTCAGCATTCAGGATGGTACTTATACTGTAACAGCCATGAAGGAAACCATTGAACGCTCTAATATTGGACTTTTGCAGGCGGGAGATAAGGTAAATGTAGAACGCAGCATGATGATGAATGGTCGTTTAGACGGTCATATCGTACAGGGACATGTAGATCAGACTGCTACTTGTGTGGCAATCGATGATGCAGAAGGAAGCTGGTATTTTACATTTAAGTATGATTTCAATCCCGAAATGGCCAAACGTGGATATTTTACCGTAGATAAAGGTTCGGTTACTGTCAACGGAGTCAGTCTTACTGTATGCAATCCTACAGAAAATTCATTTCAGGTAGCCATTATTCCTTATACATACGAACATACCAACTTCCATACTTTCAAGGTAGGAAGTATTGTAAATATTGAGTTCGATATTATCGGCAAGTATCTAAGCCGTATGATGCAGCTCACCAAATAAAGAGAATATCAGAGATCTTTCAATAAAATCTGATTGTTATGGTAAATATACTCGTCGCGGGCTTTTACCAAAGCCTCCCAAGAAGCTGAGTATTGTTTACGATCTATTTTGAATGCTTCTGAGCCGGTTGAATCTAGTCGACTCAGGAGCATTCCTACTGTCAGACGGTTGATATCCATTCCCGGCACATAACCGGTATCTTTCCGGTTGTCCTCATTTCCTGCTTCGTAGATGAGATGCATATCCTGCAATTCATACAGAATCTTCTTGGTCAGACGGATTGGTATTTTATGTTCCTTGCTTATTTCTTCGGCTGTATAAGGCTGTTTCCCCTGAGCGAACTGTTTGCAGATAGCAGACAGGATGATGGTGCAGAAAAAATCATGGTAGCGCCGACTGATATTGGCGGTTTCCTTGCCAAATTCAAAAGAAGTGAGGTTCTGGCTTACATAGCTCATTTCTGCTCCAAACAGGCAGATGGTCCATGATATTTGTGCCCATAACAGAAACATGGGGATTGCTGCAAAACTTCCATAGATGGCATTGTAGTTTGAAAGCCATATCTGACTGTTGATATAAATGTATTGGAATGCCTGAAAAGCACTTCCTGCCAGAATACCCGGCAACCAGCTATGCCGCAGGCGTACTTTGGTATTAGGAATAAAGATAAATAAACCGATAAACATTCCCCATGTAAGTATATAAGGAATCATGCGTACCACAAACTTTAAGATGGGGGTCAGCAGCAAAAAGTTATCCATGCTTTTGATATAGGTCGTCATAAAGATTGTCAGACCACTGGAGATGACAATCAGCAACGGCAACAGAAGAATCATGGAGAAATAATCGGTAATTTTACGGAATACACTTCTGGGATGTTTTACCTGCCAGATAGCGTTGAAACTCCGTTCGATATTGTCTGTCAGAATCAATATAGTCCACAGCAACATAATCAGACCTACTCCAATGAATACTCCGCTCTTGGCATGAAGCAGATACGAATTAATCCATGAGATGATAAGTTCTGCCTGCTGTTCAGTCATGCTTTGACGCAGATTGTTCTCGATAATTAAATCGAATCCGAAGCCACGGGCAATGGCAAAAAGTATAGCCAATATGGGAATAATGGATAACAGAGTACTATAAGTCAATGCAGCGGCACGTACCTGAATTCTGTCATTCAAAAATTGTCGAACCGATAAAATGGGGATTTTGATGCAGGCATATAACTTTCGTTGGATAGGATTCAGCTCGTCATCTGTGATTCGCCAGATATCGTACTGGAAGAAATGCAGCCATTGGTTTATTCGGTTCTTGTTCATAGTAGTGAGGGGATGAAATTAAAGAAAAAGCAGTCAGTCTATAAGCCGGGTTCTGTTCCTTATAAAAATAAGGTGTCTGTCATTTATCTACGCCTGCTGTCACCAGCAGGCTCTAGCGGTCTACCCTCCGACGTGGGGCGAGCAACCCTCATTAATGCCGGTTTACATGACCTTACAACTCCTAAGATGCACAGCCCGCATATCGCTATACGGCTGGTAGGCTCTTACCCTACCTTCTCACCCTTACCTTTTCCCGAAAGAAAAGGCGGTTATTTTCTTCTGCATTACTCCACCCTCGCGGGCAGCTTTCTGTTAGGAAGTAGGATGCTCTGTGTTGCCCGGACTTTCCTCTTGTACACACATGTACCAGCGACAAACCGACCAACTGCTTTTCACTGCAAAGGTACGCAAATAAACCGAAATGGCGACATAATTGGCAAAATATCCTGTGATACTGACAAAAATAACTGATAATGAATGTAAAATTGGCAGAATTGCCCGTTAATTGCGGTTAATGGGTGCTATGCCTTTGTTAAAAGAGAGAAAAAAGAACTGACAAGGAGTACAACCGTATAAATTTTGTTCTACTTTAGCAAATGAAATGTTAAACAAATAACGAAATTAACAATATAATAAGAATAGAATTATGAAAAGAGTAACTAAGTATGTAATAGGAACAGCGGCAATGTTGGTTGCCAGCGCAGGTGTAGCAGGAGTTACTGCTTATACCGTATTACAATCAAAAGATAATAAAGGTGAACTTTCCTTCAATGATGCATTCCAGACTAATCTGAATGCCCGGACAGCTGCCTTGTCGCCAGCAAACATGCAACCTGTAGATTTGACAAAGGCTGCAGAAAGTTCTTTGAATTCTGTTGTGCATATCATGGCTGTACAGCGCAGTAAAGTACAAACCATTCAGACTCAACCGGATTTCTTCGACTTCTTCTTTGGAGACGGCCAGGGACGTCGTCAGCAAGTACAGACTCCGGAACGTCGTGGTTTGGGGTCAGGTGTGATTATTTCGAAAGACGGATACATCGTAACCAATAATCACGTGATTGAAAATGCCGATGATATTTCTGTAAAACTGCACGACGGACGTGAAATGAAAGGCCGTATGATTGGTACAGACCCTTCTACCGACTTGGCTTTGATTAAAATCGAAGGTGATGATTTCCCGGCTATTCCGGTGGGTGATTCTGACCAGTTGAAAGTGGGAGAATGGGTATTGGCAGTAGGTAATCCGTTTAACTTGGGTTCTACAGTTACAGCAGGTATCGTCAGTGCCAAGGCCAGAGGCTTGGGAGCAAACGGTGTGGAATCGTTTATTCAGACCGATGCGGCCATCAATCAGGGTAACAGTGGAGGCGCTTTGGTAAATGCAGCAGGACAGTTGGTCGGTATTAATGCGATGCTTTATTCTCCTACAGGAGCTTATTCGGGATATGGTTTTGCCATTCCTACCAGTATTATGACGAAGGTGGTAACCGACTTGAAGCAATATGGTACTGTACAACGTGCGTTATTGGGTATTGCCGGACGTGATATGGGTAACGAAGTATATCCGGATGAAATCAAGAAGGAACAGAAAGAACTGGGTGCTACAGAAGGTGTACAGATTGTAGAAGTCACAGAAGGTGGTTCTGCTGATGGATTGCTCCAGAAGAACGATGTCATTATCGCAATGGAAGGTAAGAAGATAAAGAATATGGCCGAATTGCAAGGTACATTGGCTAAATACCGTCCGGGAGATAAGATTAAATTGACTGTATTGCGCGATAAGAAAGAGAAAGAATTTACAATTACCTTGAAGAATGCGCAGGGTAATACAAAAATCGTGAAGAATGTGGATATGCAGATTTTGGGTGCTGCCTTCCGTGAAGTGCCTCAAGATTTGAAACGTCAGTTGAACTTGGGTTATGGAGTGGAAGTAACCGGAGTCTCAGACGGACGAATGAAAGATAGTGGTATCCGTAAAGGATTCATTATTCTGAAAGCGAACAGCAAGCAGTTGAAAACTGTACAGGATTTGGAAGATGTAATGAAGGCAGCTTCACAATCTCCTGATCAGGTATTGTTCATGACTGGTATTTATCCGTCAGGAAAACGTGCAAATTATGCTGTAGATTTGTCACAAAATTAATAGGTATATAGATTGTGCTGATTGTTCATCTCGAAATCAGACGAAAGAAGAAGCCCGACATACAAGTCGGGCTTTTTCTTTTGGCTTCATCTTTTTATTTGATGCGACAAATTTAATTCCGTTTATATTCTTTTGCCTGGTACTTTCAAGTGATGAGTGCAGTTTTTCCTTGAAAAAACTATACTACTTTCAAGGAGAAACTGCACTCATCACTTGAAAGTACTGGAAATTCGTCTAACGAGGCAAGGCTATCTTTGAAGGAGCTGAAAAGATTACGTCGGGTTGTTTCCTTGCTCAGAAAGTTCAGTCCAAACGAATATGTGCTTCGATGCGGAAATCCCAATCGTTTTTCTCTAAAAATATATTTTATCTGGGTATGAAGACTGATGGATGAAAAATAAAAACAGAATCAACTGTCGTGTATCAGTAGATCTTCGTTTGTATTTAAACCTTCGAAGTACCGACAAGACAACTGATTCTGTTTCAGCCTCTGATAGGGTAGTGATTTATCGGATACGGATTGATTTTCCAGCCCGTATATTGCTTCCTTTTATTCCGTTCAGGCGGCGTAGCTGACTTACGCTGACACCATATTTTGCGGCAATACCGCCCAATGTTTCTCCGTTGCGTATTCTGTGGTATACGGCTTTACCCGAAGAAGATGATTTTGGAGTTGCAATAGCTACTGTAGAGCGGCGTTTCTGGTATACTTCCGGCTTATAGTTGTAGATGCTGTCTTCGTGTTCGATGAAACAGCTAATCATGTTGTTAGGCAAACGTAATGCATAAGGCTCTTCGTTGCCCGGAATAATGTCTTTCTTAAATTCCGGATTCAAGGCACGCAACTGGTCGATGTTGATTTTACAAACATCTGCTACTTGCTGCAAATGCAGGTTTTTAGATACCTGAATAGTATCGGTTCCTTCGGGCATGCGCATTTCCATCGGACTGATATTGTGTTCACAATAATATGTCATGATATAATTGGCAGCAATGAATGCAGGCACATATCCTCTGGTTTCCTTAGGAAGATAGTTGTACAAAGTCCAGAAATCTTTTTCTCCTCCGGCACGGCGGATGGCTTTATTGATAGTACCCGGTCCGCAGTTGTAGGCAGCCAATACCAGATTCCAGTCGTTGTATATTTCGTACAAATCTTTCAAGTAGCGTACTGCGGCACGGGTCGACTTGATAGGGTCGCGGCGTTCGTCTACCAGACTGTTGTTTTTCAACCCATAGATTTTGCCGGTAGTCAGCATAAACTGCCAGAGTCCGACTGCTCCTGCGCGTGAAGTTGCTGTAGGGTTGAGGGCCGATTCAATGACCGGCAGGTATTTCAACTCTTGTGGAAGGTCGTACAGGTCGAGTGCTTCCTCGAAGATAGGCATGTAGAAATTGTTTGCACTCAGCATAAATGCTACTTTCTGTCTCAAGCGAGTAGCATACATGTCGATGAATTTTCTTACCACTTCGTTGTAAGGCATTTCAATAATGGCAGGAATACGCTGCAGACGGTCGATATAGACCGAGTCGCTGACAACAGGATTGGTGGCGGTGCTTGTGCAGTTTTCCCCTAAATTGATATAGTTCTTGGATATCCAGTCTAAGTACAAACTATCTGTAGTAGACAACATACCTTCCGGTAAGTCAATTACCTGGTCAGTTCCACTGGCCGAGCGGACCGTTATGCTTTGTTCTGTCTGTTGTGCATACAGTGCAGAAGTACTTAGCAGAGTTAGTAAACCGATAAATATTTTTTTCATGGATTAAAATTTAATATTGCATTGTATGCCTATACCTTGCGGTCGGCCACGATATGCATCATTGAATATAGTAGGTTCCAGTGTCATGGTCAAGTCGTCCGAAATATCGAAGTTCGACAGCTCGGCATCCACATAGGCATCGACAACTGAAAGCAGATATACAGCAATAAAGGCAATGATACTTAGGTCTCGCTGACGTCGGAAAGCATCCTTGCGCTGGCGGAATATATTCTGATAATAGTCCAGATTATTCAAGACATCTTCCTTGGTTATACCGTTTTTAATGACATCCATGTAGCTATCGTTTTCTGGATTGTCGCTCATGATGTCCTGATAAGCCTGTGAGTAATCTTTGTACATTTTGGTATTCCAGGTAAGGGCATAGGTACATCCCAGGAATCCTCCGTAGATGATGGGGAGTTTCCAGTATTTATGATTGTAAATCTGTCCTGCACCGGGAATTACCAGTCCCAGCCAAATGGAGTTGTTGGGTACGGGCAACCAGCGTTTTTTCTTGGTTTCTGCAGGCTGTTGTTGTAACATTGTTTGCTGGATGGAATCGTTTTGGCGGATGAGTGCGGCTGTATCTACCGGAGCTTCCAGTTTTTCCAGTTCTTTTTGGTGGATATCCGACCATTCGCTTCTCACCGTATCCTGCAAAGCAATGCTGTCTGTATGATGATGCACCTGTATAGAATCTCCCCACAAACCGGATAGATTGGTTTGCCGGGCAGAAACTTCTGTTTGTGCTCCAAAGATGAAACACAAAATCAGAATTACAGATGATATGTATAGATAACGTTGTTGTCTCAATTTGTTCTTCTTTTATTCAGCCTTTAGTGTATCCAGAATTTCCATGATACGTTCCAAGTCGGCTTCGTTATTAAATGGAATACTGATTTTCCCTTTTCCTTTGGCACTGCATGACAGCTGTACTTTGGTTCCGAAAAAACTGCACAGATGGTTTTGCAGCATAGTATATTCTTCAGAAAGCTTTGCACCTTTGGGAGCGATTTTCTTTCCCCCCGATTCGATGCTTTCTCCTGAAGTGAGTGCTTTTACAATTTCTTCTACTTTACGAACCGAATATCCTTGAAGCAGAATTTCGTTGAAAATGCGGATTTGTGTCTTGGGATCGTCCAGTGCCAGCAAAGCACGTGCATGTCCCATGTCTATTTCCTTGTTCTTCAGAGCAACCTGTATCTGAGCCGGTAGTTTCAGCAGACGCAGATAATTGGCTATAGTAGTACGTTTTTTTCCGATGCGTTCGCTCAAACGTTCCTGAGTCAGTTCGTATTGCTCTATAAGATGCTGGTAAGCCAGCGCTATTTCCAGTGAATTAAGGTCTTCACGCTGAATGTTTTCTATCAGCGCCATTTCCATTACATTCTCATCGTCTGCCGTACGGATATAAGCAGGAATCGTTTTCAGTCCGGCCTGTATAGAAGCGCGGTAGCGTCGTTCTCCTGCTATAATCTGATAAGAATCTTCATTGAGTTTACGTAATGTGATAGGTTGGATAATACCTATTTCCGCGATGGAGTCTGCAAGTTCTTGTAAGGCTACCGGATCAAATTCGCGGCGAGGCTGATTGGGATTGACAGAAATCTTATTCAGCTCAATTTCGTTGATAGAAGAGGAGCCCGAAGTCTTTACTTCTTCGGTAGAAATCAATGCGTCAAGTCCTCTGCCTAATGCAAACTTTTTCTGTACTGCCATAGTTTTTTACTTGCTGTTTTTATTTATAATTTCGTTTGCCAATGCCAGGTGGTTCTTTGCTCCTGTAGAGTCTGCATCATACAAGATGGCCGGAATACCATGGCTTGGAGCTTCACTCAGTTTTACGTTACGCTGTATAATGGTCTTGAATACCAGTTCCTGGAAATGTCGTTTTACTTCATCATATATCTGGTTGGCCAGACGCAGACGAGAATCGAACATGGTGAGAAGGAAGCCTTCTATTTCCAATGCCGGATTCAATTTTGTTTTTATTATTTTAATGGTATTCAGCAATTTGCTGATACCTTCCAGTGCGAAGTATTCACATTGCACCGGGATGATGACAGAATCGGAAGCGGTAAGCGCATTGATGGTAATCAGTCCCAACGAAGGTGAACAGTCTATCAGAATATAGTCGTATTCACTTTTCATAGGTTCTAAGGCCTGTTTCATAATCTTCTCGCGATTTTCCAGATTCAGCATTTCAATTTCTGCACCGACAAGATCGATGTGCGAAGGAATGATATCCAATCCGTCAATATCGGTTGTATAAATCGCTTCTCTTATATCAGCTTGGTTTATCAGACATTCGTATATGGAGCAATCTATATCTTTTAAGTCTACTCCCAAACCGGATGAAGCGTTTGCCTGTGGGTCTGCATCGACTACCAGAACCTTTTTTTCCAGGGTAGCTAATGATGCAGCCAGATTAATAGTTGTCGTAGTTTTGCCTACTCCGCCTTTTTGATTGGCTAAAGCAATAATTTTTCCCATATTAATCAGTTTATTCTGACAGCGAAGTAACTAATAATAGCGGAGAGTACCTATCATCTGACCCTATATTTCGTAAGATGTGTTGATAACTCACTGCTTTTGTTAATAACTTGAGCAGGGCAAAGATACATATTTTTACTTAATTATGCTTCTAAGTTTGAGAAGATTAAGATTTGTAAACGCAATGTAGTCTGAGGATTGCTTGGGCAATCGCCTGAAAGATTGTACCTTTACTGCCATAAATAAAATAAGTAGAATTATGGCTAAAGAAAGACCGCTTTTATTGTTGTCGAATGATGATGGGTTTAATGCAAAAGGTATACGTGAATTGATAAAGGCTCTACGTCCGGTTGCAGATTTGGTTGTGGTAGCGCCAGACGGTCCTCGCTCAGGATCATCGGGAGCAATTACTTCTGTGCAGCCCTTGCAGTATTCGCTGATACAACAAGAACCGGGATTATTTATTTATAAATGTACAGGGACGCCTGTAGACTGTATTAAGCTGGCTTTGTTTGATATCGTAACGCGTGTTCCCAGTATGGTTATCGGTGGTATTAATCATGGAGATAACTCTTCTGTCAATGTACATTATTCGGGTACTATGGGAGTGGTAATAGAAGGTTGTCTGAAGGGGATTCCTTCGGTAGGCTTTTCGTTGTGTAATCATGCGGCAGATGCCGATTTCTCACCAGTCCTACCTTATGTACGTTCTATTGTAGAAAAGGTGCTGGAAAAAGGTCTTCCCAACGGAACTTGTCTGAATGTAAACTTCCCGGATACAGCGGAAATAAAAGGTGTACGCGTTTGCCGTCAGACCAATGGGGTGTGGATTAACGAGTTTGTAAAGACAGAAAACCCACGCGGAGGACACAGCTTTTGGCTGACAGGGGACTATTGTAATCTGGAAGTGGGAGCAGAGGCAACAGATCATTGGGCTTTAGACAACGGATATGTGGCAATTACTCCGACAAAAGTGGATGTGACGGATTATAAGTTGATGGAAGAATTGAAAACCTGGAACTTATGAAATATTACCTGATTGTAGGAGAGGCATCGGGCGATTTGCATGCTTCTAATTTGATGAAGGCTTTGCAGCAGGAAGATCCACAAGCTGAATTTCGCTTTTTCGGAGGTGATTTGATGAAAGCGGTGGGAGGTACCTGTGTGAAGCATTATAAGGAATTGGCTTACATGGGGTTCATTCCTGTGCTGTTGCACTTGCGTACTATTTTCCGCAACATGGATTATTGTAAGCACGATGTGGAAGCATGGCGTCCGGATGTTTTGATTTTAGTAGATTATCCGGGCTTTAATCTGAAGATTGCTGAATATATTAAAAAGCATACACAGATTCCAGTGTATTATTATATCTCTCCTAAAATCTGGGCATGGAAAGAGTATCGCATCAAGAATATAAAACGGGATGTAGACCGTTTGTTCTCCATTCTTCCTTTTGAGGTCGATTTCTTTAAGAAGCATCAGTATCCGGTATGTTATGTGGGTAATCCGTGTGTAGATGCTGTAGACGAATTCCGGAAAAAAGGACAGGAAACTGCAGAAACATTCCGAACAGTCAATTCTTTGGACGGACGGCCTATTATTGCCTTGCTTGCCGGTAGCAGGAAGCAGGAAATAAAAGATAATCTGTCTCGCATGATAGAAGCTGCAAAAGATTTTCCGGAATATCAGTTTGTAGTGGCTGGAGCACCCGGTATCGATCCTTCTTTCTACCGTGAGTACATGGCTGCTGATACGAAGATTGTATTTGGACAGACTTATCGTTTGTTGCAGCAGGCTGAGGCTGCTTTAGTTACTTCAGGTACAGCTACATTGGAAACCGCTTTATTTCGTGTGCCGCAGGTGGTATGTTATTATACAGCAATGGGTAAACTGGTTTCTTTCCTTCGTCGGCATATCTTGAAAGTGAAATATATTTCGCTGGTTAATCTGATAGCAGATAAAGAAGTGGTTACAGAGTTGGTAGCCGACGGTATGACTGTGGAGAATGTGAAAGCGGAACTTTCGGCTATTTTGGAAGGAGGAGATTCCCGAGCCCGGATGCTAGATGATTATGATTGCCTGATAGAACGTTTGGGGGCTCCCGGGGCTTCCGAAAGAGCTGCCAAGGCTATTGTCTGTTCGTTATGGAAAAGATAATATTATAAAGTGTGATTATAAAATAAGCGTGAGCAATATATTCCGATATATTGTTCACGCTTATTTTTTATGGCCTTATTATTGAGGCAGGGTGTTATACCAATGAAATAACATACAGATAAACTACTGCGGCCGGTACAGCCATTAGGGTACTGTCGAAACGGTCGAGCATTCCTCCGTGACCGGGAAGGATGTTTCCGGAATCTTTGATACCTAATGTTCGTTTTAGCAAAGATTCTGTCAAGTCGCCCCATGTTCCGAAAATGACTACAGTCAGTCCTAAGCCAATCCATTGTGCTACGGTCAGGAAGTCGAAGAAGTGAGCTAAGACGATAGCGGCTACAATGCTGAATGCTGCTCCTCCGATAGAACCTTCCCATGATTTTTTAGGAGAAATTCTTTCGAACAAGCGATGTTTTCCAAAAAGCATACCTGTGCAGTAAGCGCCTGTGTCGTTTACCCAGTTGAAAATAAAAATAGACAAAGGTAAAATTGGGTTATACTGTGATATACCTTCTGCTTCTGTCGTATGGTAAGCCAATACATTAAGCAGGGCAAAAGGTAAAGCGATATAAAGCTGGCTCATCATTCCATAGGCCCAGTTATTGATAGGATCTTTACGTTTCATGTAAAGCTCACTGATAAGCAGATACATGATCAGAAACAGGTAGGGGATAAAGATTTCGTATGTACCCGGTACTACTCCTGTATAACTGAAGCAAAGAAAGAGGAATACACCTGATAATACGGTAATACGCTTATTCATCTGAACCTTTCCGGTACGGTTTACGATCGTACCGAATTCATGGATCGTTAATGCACTAATTAGTGCAAAAAGGATGGTAAAGGGAATTCCACCTCCCAAAATACATCCTATCAGTACAGCTATGAAAATTATACCTGTAATGGCTCGTTGGATAAAGTTGCTCTTCACGGCAATATTTTTTGAGGGTTAATGTTTACTGAGTTTATGAGTTCTTCAATTTTGATTTGAGGTCTTTGTCTTGCTGAATCCTTAAATATAAGGAATGCAAATTCAGACGTTGTTCTTTCAAAACTTTGACTTTATAAGAAGCAAAGAATCTGTGCACAAAAAACAGGCTACAGATTCTTTACTTTTTCTAATTCTTATTGTTGCTTTTCTTCACTTGCAGAAGTCGTTTCAGTTTCAGGAACTTTTGCTTCCTGCGGTTGGGCTGTGTTTTCCTCAGAGTTGCTTTCTGCAGTTGTTTCTGCAGCCATGATTTCTTCGGAGCGTGAAGCCCACGGACGTTTGCCGAAAATCTTTTCTACATCTTCTGCAAAGATTACTTCCTTATCTATCAGCAATTGTGCCAACTGATTATGACCTTCTTTGTGCTCCTGCAATAACGCTTTTGCACGTGCATACTGCTCATTGATCATCGATTGAACTTCTTTGTCTATCAGTTCGGCAGTATGTTCACTATAAGGCTTGTTAAAGCTGTATTCATCGTTGCTGTAATAGCATAAGTTAGGTAACTTGTCGCTCATACCTGCATAGGCAATCATGCCATATGCTTGTTTGGTGACGCGTTCCAAGTCGTTCATGGCACCGGTAGAAATGTGTCCGATAAATACTTCTTCGGCAGCTCGTCCTCCCAGTGTAGCACACATTTCATCGAGCATCTGCTCTTTAGTCGTTATCTGTCGTTCTTCGGGCAGATACCAGGCTGCTCCAAGGGCACGTCCACGTGGTACGATGGTCACTTTAATCAATGGATTGGCGTGTTCCAGGAACCACGAGATAGTAGCATGACCCGCTTCGTGCAATGCAATGGCACGCTTTTCTGCTGCAGTCATTACTTTGGTTTTCTTTTCCAGTCCTCCTACAATACGGTCGATAGCAGCAAGGAAGTCATCTTTTCCTACAGCGGTTTTAGAATGACGTGCGGCAATCAATGCGGCTTCGTTACATACGTTGGCAATATCTGCACCGCTAAATCCTGGTGTCTGACGTGATAACAAATCAATATCTACACTATCATCCAGTTTCAATGGACGCAGATGTACTCCGAATACTTCCTTACGTTCGTTCAAATCGGGTAAATCTACATAGATCTGACGGTCGAAACGTCCTGCACGCAATAACGCTTTATCCAAAATATCCACGCGGTTTGTAGCTGCAAGAATGATTACGCCGCTGTTTGAACCGAATCCATCCATTTCAGTCAGCAACTGGTTCAATGTATTTTCACGTTCGTCATTTCCTCCCATACTGGGGTTTTTTCCACGTGCACGACCAACGGCATCAATTTCGTCAATAAAGATGATACAAGGTGATTTTTCTTTTGCCTGACGGAAAAGATCGCGTACTCGTGAAGCACCTACACCGACAAACATTTCTACGAAATCGGAACCTGAAATAGAAAAGAATGGTACGTCTGCTTCACCTGCTACAGCTTTAGCAAGTAAGGTCTTACCAGTTCCCGGAGGGCCAACCAACAAAGCGCCTTTAGGAATCTTTCCTCCCAAATCGGTATATTTTTGCGGCTGTTTCAAAAAGTCTACAATTTCTTGAACTTCCTGCTTGGCTGCTGCTTGTCCTGCTACATCTTTGAAAGTAACACGTGTAGAACCTTTGTCAAACAATTGTGCTTTACTTTTTCCAACGTTGAATACGTTACCTCCGCCACCAGCTCCGGCTCCACCGCTCATGCGTCGCATAGCAAACATCCAGATACCAATCAGAAGAAGGAACGGAGCAATGTTCCAGAATATCATTCCGAAATAATTGTTTCTCTTTTCGTAATTGATAGTACCGGTAAAATGTCCTTCTGTCTGTTCTTGCTCAAGAAATTTGTCTAGCGATTCTATTGAACCGACTTCTACAGTTATGGAAGGACTTCTTCCTACTTTACTAGCATCTTTTTTAAATACGTCGACAATATGTTCTGGTTTGATTTGCATTTCCACCGTATTGTCATCGTAGGCGGTAATTTTACTTGCATAGCCTTTACTTACCATGTCTTTGAACTCGGTGTAGGTTACCTCCTTGCTGGCACTACCTCCGTCGCTGGTAAATAATAGATAAGCAAATACTGCCGCTATTACAATGTACAGCCACGTCAGATTAGGGCGGGGAACATTGATTTTCGGCTTGTTATTATTTAAATTTTCGTTCATAATTCATCTAAAAAGTGTTTATGGATTTAAAATATCAGTCTAAATCAGGAATGTGAGTAAGTTTTGCATCAGCCCACAAGTGTTCCAGATTATAGAAATCTCTTACTTCCGGTAAAAATACGTGTACTAACACATCGCTGTAATCCATAGCTACCCATTGTGCATTACGCAATCCGTCGATAGCATATACTTTGTTTCCTGTTTCTTTGCGAACATAGTCTCTTATTGAATCGACAATTGCTGCTACTTGACTAGGGGAGTTTCCTTGGCAAATTACAAAATATTTGCAGATTGTATCTTCGATGTTGGTTAAATCAGCGATTACGATGTTTTTCCCTTTTTTCTCTTGAATGCCTTCAGTTATTTTTTCTACTAAGATTTTTGTTTCGTTCATTCTTTCTTATTTTGTTCTATTCAAAGTTATCATTAATATATGTCTGGCAAATATACTTGCTTTTCTGTATATCACGAAAGAAAGTGCTTTAATTCTCTTTCTCTTTTTTATATTTTTAGTGATAAAAGTTCTCTTTAGATAGAAATACGATGAGGTAAAGACATCGTATTTTTAGGAAAAGAAAATATTTTCTTGAAAAAAAAGTGATAAATGCTTTGTGTGTTCAAAAAATGTTGTACCTTTGCACCGTCAAAACAAAAAGATGACAACATCTTGTGATTTTGGGCTATGGTGTAATGGTAACACAACAGATTCTGGTCCTGTTTTTCTTGGTTCGAGTCCGAGTAGCCCAACTCACTTAAAGACATGGAGGTCCTCACGGAGAGGATATCTGTTAAGTTTGGGCTATGGTGTAATGGTAACACAACAGATTCTGGTCCTGTTTTTCTTGGTTCGAGTCCGAGTAGCCCAACAAAAAGCACTTCTAACTGGAAGTGCTTTTTTATTATATATCAATTAAATCAAAAAGAAAGGTTGTCTGTTCTCACAAACAACCTTAGTTCGGTGTAATTGTATTTGTATTCTTCTGAAAACACTGCACTTATTTAGAGTATTGTCCATAGATGGCTATGGCACTCCATTGCAGATTTCTTTTTACCACCTTAAAAAAACTTTTTACCTGTTTCATCATTTACTTTTGTTTAGTTTATTAGTGTCGTTTTTCCCTGTTTTACAGAGTTTAATAATGTGCTCGTTTAGTTGTTTGTCCATGTTATCCGACGCAAATATATTCTCTTTTATGAGTAGTTGTTCTTTGATAAATGGTATATAATAAAGAAACACGGCTTTTCTTGACTTTTATCAAGATAAAACCGTGTTTCTTCTATGGGGTTGATAAAGTTATATATTTCTATTTTACGGTATTAGCAGTGATGAATCTCCATAACTCAGGAAGCGGAAATCATGGCTGAGTGCATAATCGTAGATACTCTTCCAATTTCCTTTTACAAAAGCTGAAACCAACAGTAACAGGGTGCTTTGTGGCTGATGGAAGTTGGTAATCATCTTTTTTACTATTTTATATTCATATCCTGGTGCAATGATAATTTGAGTACTGGTATGAAGAGTCTCCAGCTGGTGTCTCTCCATGTAATTCAGTATCTGCTGTAATGCTTCTATAGTACTTAAAGAAGAGGAAGTTTCATAAGGTTGCCATTGTTTTACATGTAATTCTTCCTGACTGGCATCCGGGTGTTGACTGATTGTAGTTCCTATATAGTACAAACTTTCCAATGTTCGTACAGAGGTAGTTCCTACTGCAATAGCTTCTCCCTGATGCGCAAGCAATTTTTCAATGGTGCGGCGATTGACAGAGATGTATTCTGTATGCATTTCGTGACCTTCTATTTCTTCGCTTTTCACAGGTTTAAAAGTACCTGCTCCTACATGAAGAGTTACTTCTTCCAGATCGACACCTTTTTCTGCCAGCGAATCTAATACTCTTTGAGTGAAATGTAAACCTGCTGTAGGCGCTGCTACTGAGCCTTTTATTTTGGAATATACGGTTTGGTAGGTTTCTTTATCGCTTTCCTGTGTTTCCCGGTTGAGGTAAGGAGGGATAGGAAGTTCTCCAAACACTTCGAGTATATCCGCAAAAGTCACCTCGTCATTGTTCCAGGTAAAATCTACCCAATGGCTGGTCCCGTGACAAGCTCCGCGTGTGGCAGTAAGAGTGAGCGGTTTTCCTTTTACGGTGAGTTCCTTCTGCAGACTGCCTTCTTTCCATTTTTTCAGGTTACCAATCATGCAGAGCCAGGCAGCATGTTGGGTTTGCTGAAAATTGAGGGCATAATCATTAGGCTGGATAGGTTCCAGGCAGAATATCTCGATCAAGGCACCTGTCTCTTTACGGAAATGAAGGCGGGCTTGGATGACCTTTGTATTATTGAATATCATTAAGCTACCCGATTCCAGATAGTTGGGTAATGAAGTGAAAACTGTTTCGCTTATTTCGCCTTTTCGGTATACCAGAAGTTTAGATTGATCTCGTACCGGAAGAGGAAATTTAGCAATACGTTCTTCTGGAAGTGGATAATTATAATCGTTGATTTTTATGTGTTTTGTTTCTTCCATCTTGTCAGTCAGTTAGTTTATAGTTTGCAAAAGTATAATATTCCTAGTTTATATAGATGAAAAGGGTTGATTTTTTTATTAAATATTGGAGGTGTATTTCTTTAAACTCTTTACTTTTGTATGAATAAAAAAATGAACAAATATGAAAATAGGAGATAAAGTCCGCTTTCTGAGTGAAGTAGGAGGTGGAATAGTACGAGGATTTCAAGGAAAAGATATTGCATTGGTGGAAGGAGAAGATGGTTTTGAAATTCCAATGCTGATAAAAGAGTGTGTGGTAATTCAGACAGACGATTATAACATTCCGTTGAAGTCGGTATCAAAGCCTGAACCTGCGGTTGTAGAAGAAGAACCGGAAGAGGAAAAGCCTATTACCTATCGTGCACCCGAAATTCGTGGAAACGATATATTGAATGTGTTCCTGGCTTATGTACCTCAAGATGTAAAAGCTATATCTTCTACATCTTTCGATGCTTATCTGGTAAACGACAGCAATTATTTTATCGATTATTTGTATTTGTCGGCTGAAGGAAAAAGCTGGACACTGCGCAGCAGAGGTACTGTGAAACCCAATATGAAACTTCATTTGGAAGAATTTGAAAAGAGTGCATTAAATGGAATGGAGCACGTGGCAGTACAATTGATTGCTTACAAAGACGACCGTACATTCCTGCTGAAACCGGCAGTTTGTCAGGAAATTCGTATTGATACGGTAAAATTCTATAAGCTGCATACTTTTCAACCGTCTGAATTCTTTGAAGAGCCAGCTCTTATTTACGATGTAGTGCGTGATGATGAAACTGTAAAGCAGGTTTTTGTTTCGGCTGATGATATAAAGGAAGCTTTGTTGAAGAAAGCTCAGCCGGAGGTGCCGGGAAAGCTCCAGCGTAAACAGGCCAAAATGAAAAATGATTTGGTGGAAGTCGATTTACATATCCATGAATTGCTGGATGATACTACTGGGATGGGGAATGCAGAAATGTTAAGTTATCAGTTGGATGTATTCCATAAAACGCTTGAAGAATATAAAAATAAAAAAGGACAGAAAATTGTCTTTATTCATGGAAAGGGGGATGGAGTGTTGCGCCGTGCCATTTTGGATGAGTTGAAGCGGAAATATAAAAATTACTCTAGTCAGGATGCTTCGTTCCGTGAGTATGGTTTTGGAGCTACAATGGTTACTATTCATTAAAGAAAGAAGATAAAAAAGAAAAGAGAACGCTGTCGCAGCGTTCTCTTTCTATTTAACACATAGGCATCTTCATTTTATCAAAAGGTTATATCGATATATACCCTTTTGAACTTTTATTCTATGGGGTTGGGTTATAGTCTAGTTTAGTTTATATCCTATGTCTTTTTGGCTGTGTGTTTTTTCTCTTTTTAATATCTTCTGTAATTAGAAGTGCAATTCGTGTGCCAAAGTCTGTAGAATATGTAACTTGTTGATTAATAAGATAAATGCAATTTTGTCTTATTGAGGAATTTGTGGAATTGTGTGGGGATATTGTAGAATTATTCCACATTTTATTGTGGAATATTATACAATTTCAGTTTGTTGTATAGAGTCTTGCGGTCTACTCCCAATAGCAGAGCTGCCTTGGTTTTGTTATTGTTTGTTTGTTGAAGTGCCCGTAGAATACGTTGTTTCTCAGTTTCCTCATCATATAGATTTAAAGATTGAGGAACAAAGGAAACAGGTTGACGTAAGATATCTTCTCCCAGTTCGCGTATTGTAATAAAATCTCCTTGTGCAAGAAGTGTGGCACGCTTTACAACGTTTTTTAATTGACGTAAATTACCCGGCCAATCATATTTTTGCAGTGCTTCACTTGCTGCTGCATCAAATCCTATTAAGTCTCGCTCCAGTTCACGATTAGCCTGATCCAAAAAGAAATTGGCGAACAGAAGGATATCTTCCGGTCGTTCTTTCAGAGAAGGCATATATAAGGTAAATTCATTAAGACGATGATACAAATCTTCACGGAAATTACCTTTAGAGATGGCTTCGGTAAGATTTTCGTTGGTTGCACTAATCAGACGTACATCAACTTCTATTTCCTTATTGGAACCAATAGGACGGATACGTCGTTCCTGTAAAGCGCGTAAAAGCTGAATTTGAACTTCGTAGCTTAGGTTTCCTACTTCGTCGAGGAATAAAGTACCTCCATTGGCTTCTTCAAAGGCACCTCGTTTGTCATGAAGAGCACCAGTGAACGAACCCTTTATGTGGCCGAAAAATTCAGAAGCAGCCAGCTCTTTGGGGATAGAACCACAGTCTATGGCAATAAAAGGCTTTCCAGCCCGTTTGCTTAATTCGTGTATACGATGTGCTACATACTCTTTGCCTGTGCCACTTGCTCCGTTGATAAGTACAGACATCTGGGTAGGCGCCACCAGTTTTACATAATTGTATAATTGGCGGGCTGCCTCACTTTCTCCTTCCAGAAAATTCTGTGAATTAAACTCAGGTACAGGAGTTACAGGAATTTGTTGTTTATGAATTGCTTCGTGTATTTTTTTCAGAAGTTCATCCGGTTGCACCGGTTTACTGATGTAGTCACTGGCACCTTGCTTCATAGCCTGTACCGCTGTTTGGATTTCAGCGTAACTGGTCATGATAATAACCGGTGTGGTACATTCTTTGCTCCGAAGCCATGAAAGAAGGTGGATTCCGTCTTGATCGGGCAAACGTAAATCGGAGAGAATCAGGTCGTATTGGCGTGCTGCTATTTGCTTGCGGGCGCGTGCATTTGTTCCTGCTGTTTCCACTTCGAACCCTTTTTTCCCGAGCCATGTTTTCAGCATTGTAGAAAATGTCAAATCATCTTCAACGATTAGTATAGACGGAATCATGTGTACCTATGTTTATATGTATTTGTACAAAGATAAGCTTTTTTAGTATGCGGAAATCATTCCAGGTTAAATTTTTCATTTCAGCATTGGTGCAAAGATATCTTTTTTACATATTTTTCAGCTTCTTCAAGGATGCAGGTAACTTGTTGTATAATCCATTTAGTCTGTTTTATGTCCTCATCCGTAATTTGTTCTGCTCCTTTTCTGCTTTCCAGCTGTTGTAGAGAAGGTACAATTTCTTTTGCTTCAATCATAGTTAGTGTAGGCAGTAGCTTGTGGGCAATGGCGCTGATTGTCTGAATATCATTTCTGCTCAAGGCTTCTTGCAGCAAGCCGGTGCTTTTTTGTGTCTCCTGAATAAATATTTTAATAATCTCCTGTGCCGCATTGGTATCATCGGCAGAGAAAGCAGTCAGCGGACTGAAATTGTATTTGCTTGCGGAGGTAGAAACTTTTTCAGTCGATTTTTCGGGAATCTGTCTGTTCAGTGAGACTGAGAATTGCTGCAGTATTTGAAGTAAATCCGACTGGTTGAATGGTTTATGCAAACATCCGGCGAATCCTTTTTCCTGAAAATGCGATTCGTCCATGTCACTTCGTGCGGTAATGGCTATGACCGGAATGCTTTGTGCTTGTTTTACCGGCAGTTTTCTCAGATTTTCCAATAATTCAAAGCCATTCATGGCAGGCATCTGAATATCGGTAAACAGAATGTCGAACGGTTGCTGGCTGATAAACCCAAAAAGATCTTCCGGCTGTTCGCAACATTGGATCGTAGTTTGTGGGTCGAGAATGTTGCGTAACATTGCTTCCGTCAGATTCATTTGGATACGGTCGTCGTCTATTAGTAAAATACGAAGAGGCTTGACAGGTACAAGATGCTGTTCCTTATTCTTCGATGAAGCGGAGATAGAGGGAAGAGGCATAGATACCCGAAACGTACTTCCTTTTTCAAGAGTGCTTTCGATGGCAATCTTACCTTGTAGCAATTCCACTAACTTCTGGGTGATGGAAAGACCAAGTCCAAATCCTTCCTGTCCTTGTGCACTCCTCAGACGGATAAAGGCTTGGAACACACGTTCCTGTTCTTGCGGTGTCATTCCGCACCCTGTATCAGTTACACTGAATATAAACTGGTTGCCCTGATACTTGGCATGTAAAGTAATACTTCCTTCTTTAGTAAATTTCAATGCATTCGAAAGCAGGTTTTCTACAATTTGCCGGATACGGAAAGGATCTCCTTCCAGAGTAAGTCCTGGTTTGAATTCATCTGCAAATTCCAGCTTCAGGTTCTTTTTTTCTGCCAGAGGTAAAAAGCTGGTATAGATAGTTTCAAATAATTGGTGCGGATTGAATGCTACCGGATGCAAATCCATTTTTCCAGCTTCCAGACGATGGTAGTCCAAAAGCGAAGTCACCAGGTCGAGCAAATGCTGGGCCGAACTTTTCATGTTGTCCAGATAAAACAGTTGTCTTTTGTCTTTTACAAGTCGGATAAGCAAGTCGATATAACCGATAATCGAACCAGTTGGTGCTTTGATGTCGTGCGTAATGGTTAACATCAGCTTTTCGCGTGCTACCAAGAGGTTTTCTGCATACGATTTTGCTTTTTCCAGTTCTTTCCGGTAATGGTTGCTTCGGGTAATATCGCGGCAGATAATGATAAAGAATATAAGGATTACCAATACTGCCAGTATTGCGATGGTAGCCATCGTCCATGCAGCTTGTTCACGGATACGTTGCTCCGTCTCAAATTTATATGCAGCTACTTTTTGTTCTTCGTCTTCAATGGTTTCCAATAACTGGTTTACACGCTGACTCAGTTTGCTGCCAGCTATACGCAGGCGGTAAATACGCTTTTCAACCGTGCGTAACTGCTCCTGCCGGGTTTGGAATACACGGTGTTGTATATTGCTCAGCATACCAGCCAATGTATCTACAGGATTGTATGCTTCGTCTATAGTGTCGGTATACTCTTCTTGAATGACATTATTGACTTGAGTCGAATCGGCTTTTCCTGGAGAAAAAAGATCGGCCAGACGCTTGAAAAACTTCTTGGGTTTATGATGAATGGTATAGGTGTTTCGATGAGTAATGACTTTACGGCGAATATGAGTACTGCTCAACAGAGAGTCCTGTTGAGCTATCAGACTGTCTATCTGTTGCTTGTACAGCTCGTCTGTAGGAGGTTGTCCTAAAGCCTCCAAGACCAGTCTCATGTTGCGTTCCTTGTTCTTTACCAAAATGCGTACCGTATCCAGACGTGCCTGCTGTAGGGTATCTGTCAGCATTGTTTGCAGGGAGTCAATCGACTTTCCTACATTTCTCATGGCTCTTTTATATGCCGGATATTCATTCAGCTCTCCTACACGTAAGGTCTGTCCGATGATTTCCGCTTTATAAAGCTGACTGATGATTTCGTGGGTTGTACGTCGCCGGTTTTCTATATTTTCCTCGAAACCGGTGGGCGAAGTCAGTAGTTCCATCTGTTTGTAGATATATCCGATGGCTCCAAAGAGCAGTCCTATCAGAATGATATATCCGAAAGCTATTTTGGTTGAAGTAGAAAGCATGAGTCAGGTTATAGTTCTTTCCGGGTTTTATATCGGAAACGCAGGTAATACATAATTCCGGCACTGGTCAGTCCGAAAGGAAAGGCCATCCAGATACCTATGATTCCCCAGTCGCATACAAAGCCAAACAGGTAGCTGGCAGGAAGAGAAATCACAAAATAGGCAATAAATGAAAACAGAAGCATCGGACGGACATCGGCGATACCTCTCAGCGCATTGGCAAAGTTGATTTGCAGTCCGTCGCCAAACTGATAGAGCAGGAAAGGAATAATCACTTGTGCTACCATCAGACTTACAGCCTGATCATTGGTAAACCATCCTCCAATCTGATGACGGAGCAGAAATATGGGGATAGAAGTGCATACTATCATAGCCAGGATAATATGGAAGCCTATATTGGCTGTTTTCCGGACACTGACCAAATTGTTCTGACCGTAAAAATTGCTGATACGTACCGATACGGCTGCTCCCATACCATAATACATCATGAAACAAACTTGAGAAACGGCTATCATAATCTGATAGGTAGCCAGAGCTGTACTTCCCAGCCAGCCTACCATGATGGCACTCAGACTGAATGAGGCAGTTTCCATACCCATCTGTCCGGCAATGGGCCACCCCAGTTTGTTGAGTAATTTAAATTCTGCCTTGTCGAGAGCATTACGCTTGAATCCTTCACGGAACACACGGTAACGCGAAGTACCAAAGAATAATACAAGGTAGGCTATAACCATCAGGATGCGTGAAATGAGTGTGGATACTCCGGCACCCGTCAGCCCCATTTCCGGCATGCCCAGCTTACCGTAAATCAGCAGATAGTTTCCGATAATATTCAGAATATTACCGCTCAGCAAAATCCACATGGACACTTTTGTATCTGTTATTCCATCTGTAAACTGCTTGAATCCGTTGAACCACAGTACAAACGGAAGTGAGGTCAGCAGAACAAGAAAATAAGGACGGATATAAGGAAGCAGTTCTTCCGGTTGCCCCAGGCTTCCCACATTCAGATACAGTATTCCCATTACCAGGCACACGATGAAGGCCAGCATTGTATTGGCTGCCAGGCTGCTTTTAAGAGCTTTCCCTACTGCATGTGACTTGCCTTGTCCGAAGAGACTTCCTACTACCGGTGTTAATCCGTAGGAGAATCCGGTACTGAAGATAATGGCCAGATTGAACATGTTGTTTACAAAACTTGCTGCAGCAAGCTCTGTAGTACTGTGATGTCCAATCATTAAAGTATCGGCAAATCCTAATATAATGACTCCGATTTGACCAATGACAATAGGGATACCCAATGTCAGGAGTGCACGGTAATGTGTCCAATTCATTTCGTTGCTCGGTAATAAAGAATGTTACAATTTTCCGGAATAAATGTCTTGCGGGCAGTTTCCTGTATCTGTTCGGCGGTAACCGCACGGTATTTTTCTACTTCCTCATTTATCATCTCCGCTTTTCCTAAAAGCTCGAAATAGGCAAGGTTGGTTGCCACGTTCAGGTAGTTGATGTTACTGAATATCTGCTCGCTTTCGTAGCGGTTTTTTACTTTTTCCAGTTCCTCTTCTGCTACAGGCTGGGTTTTCATCTTTTCCAGTTCGGTCCAGATAGCCTTTTCAGCTTCTTCCAGCGTGACTCCCGGAGCTGGTTTTCCGGTGATGTGCAGCAAACCTTCGTCCAGACTTCCTGCAATGTAGGCATCCAGTGCAGTGAAGAGTTTCTGTTCTTGCACCAGCGATTGGATAAAGCGGGAAGAACGGCCGTTCGACAGGATATCGGTAATCATATCAAAGGCATAATATTCCGGATGGTGGCGGTTGCACATATGAAACGCCATGTAAATGGCATCTACCGGAACTTTCCGTTCTACGCTTTTGCGCCGGATAGCAGTTTGAGGAGGATCTGACGGAAGCTCCCTTTTACGTATAGGGCGGGCAGGAATCGGGCCAAACCATTTCTCTGCCAGTCGGATTGTTTCCTCAAAAGAAATATGTCCCGTCACAGTCAGTATGGCATTGTTGGGAGCATAAAAACGGTAGAAGAAATCTTTTACTTCCTCCAACGTGGCCTGGGCTATGTGACTGATTTCCTTGCCGATGGTAGGCCAGCGGTAAGGATGATTCTGATAAGCCATTTCGCGGAGAAGGTGAGAAGCATCTCCGTATGGCTGGTTCAGGTTACGCTGTTTGAATTCTTCTATTACTACCTGACGTTGTATCTCAAGACTTTGCGGTGAAAAATCGAGACTCAGCATACGGTCGCTTTCCAACCAGAATCCGGTTTCTACATTCTGGTACGGAAGTGTAATGTAGTAATTGGTAATATCGTTGTTGGTCCAGGCATTGTTTTCTCCTCCGGCATTTTGTACGGGGGGGTCATAATCGGGGATATGTACAGACCCGCCGAACATCAGATGCTCGAACAGATGGGCAAAGCCGGTGTGTTCGGGATCTTCGTCGCGGGCACCTACATCGTACAGAATGTTGAGTGCCACCATTTGGGTGGAGTTGTCTTCATTGTGTACGATGCGTAAGCCGTTGGATAAAATATGACGGTTAATATGAATCATAAAGGGTTATTCGATAACAGTTGCTTTAAGAATACGTATGTCTATTTTCGGACGGTCTGCACGGTTGGTGCCTACGTTTTCTATTTTTTCTACTACGTCCATACCGTCTACCACTTCTCCAAATACGGTGTAAGCTCCGTCCAGATGAGGAGCACCACCTACAGTAGTATAAGCCTGAATCTGTTCGCGGGTAAATTTCAGTGCAGGTTCTTTGGCAACTTCTGCACGTGCTTGTGCTTCCAGTGAGTCTTGCAGTTCCATCAGTCCGTCGGTATCGCCTGCCTTACGCATTTTATAGATTTCTTTCATGTGTTTGCGGGCCAACGTGTTGAATACGGTTTCCAAACGGGCATCGTTCATCTGGTTTTCCATATTTACCATCTGTGCTTCGCTGAATTTGCGGCCTGTTACAATATAGAACTGGCAGCCTGAAGAAGCTCTTTCCGGATTTACTTCATCGCCCTGACGTGCTGCGGCCAATACTCCTTTTTTGTGGAAGAATTTAGGATTGAATTCTGCAGGAATGGTATAGCCCACATCACCGTTGCCCAGCGTGGTTGTATCGGTTGCAGTCTTGCTTTGCGGGTCGCCTGCCTGAATCATGAAGTTCTTGATGACGCGGTGAAACAAGGTACTGTCGTACACGCCCTCCTTGGTCAACTTGATGAAGTTGTCGCGGTGTTTCGGAGTTTCGTTGTACAGTTTCACGGTAATGTTTCCCATTGTGGTTTCCATGCAAACCAGTGTTTCATTGCCTTTTTCCATATGTGTGGTCTTTTTTTGATTTCCTGTACACGAAAGCATGCAGCAGGCTATCAGGGTTAATACAATTGTTGCTTTTTTCATAAAGTAAAGAGATTAGATTGCAAAAGTACAAAAAAAATGATTGTAAGTCTGTATTCTATGGCGGCATTCTGTAGCAGATGTCGGGCTGCTGCAAAAGTATTGGCAGAAAAAAAGAAAAGAAACAGTGTACATTCAGCGCCGTTGGCTGTACAGTTGACGCCGTTGGTTTTATAGCCGGCGACGCCGTTTGTACAGCCGGCGGCGTCGATTATAAAACAATATAAGCAACCGACAGTAAATCATCGCATTGTATAAATAGTCTTGAATCGGATGATTTACTGTCGGTTGGAGTGATGCCGTATCGTCAGAATGGATAACCGATGGCGAAGTGGATACCCATTCCGTCTTTGAAGCGTGGAATGTTGTAGTATCCGCTCTTGCCGGTGTCGTAGGGCACGTGCAGGGCAATTCCCCAGTCGAGGCGGAGAATGAGGAACGACAAGTCGTAACGGATACCGATACCTGTACCCAGTGCAATGCTGTCGAAAAATCTGTTGAGGCTGAATTCTGCATTCGGTCGTGCTTCATCCTTTCGCATCAGCCAGACGTTTCCGGCATCGAGAAAGGCTGCTCCGTTCAGATTTCCTCCCAAAAACTTAGACAAGATGCGGAATCGGTATTCCAGGTTGGCTTCCAATTTGATGTCTCCGGTCTGATCGACATAAGAGTAGCGTGAGTTTTCCGCCGGATGAAAACGTCCCGGACCAATGGAACGGACCGTAAAGGCACGGATGCTGTTGGCTCCACCTACATAGAACTGTTCGCTATAAGGGGCAATTGTCTTGTTTCCGTATGCCCAAATGACACCTGCCATTACTCGGGTAGCCAATTGTTGTTTGTCGCTAAGATAAAGCAGATGACGCATTTCCGAAGAAACTTTCAGGAACTGGGCAAACGGATTTCCCAGCAGTTTTTTATCCTGTTGGCTGAATTTTTGTCCGAACGCTGCATAGATAAGCGAAGTAACGTTTCCGGCAGAAGTGATGGAGTTTTCCCACCATATCCGGTTTCGTTTTTGTTCCCACGAGTTGTCGTAGGTAAATGTATAGGTCAGCGAAGGAATAAACTGGTCGTCCAGACTTCGGAACAGCATCGGATTGGCCGTAGCTATTGAGTCGAAAGCCGCTGTACGGTGTTGCAGAACGTTGAATGCCAGATGTATGGGGGTTACGGTATGTTTCATTCCACGACGTGGGTAGAAGCTGTAGGATACATTACCGCCAAACGATAGCATCTTAAAGTAACGGGCACGGTTTACCTGATCTACATACACTTTGAAGTTGGTTTGTGACGGGAAACGGAAGGGGTCTACACGGTCGCGAATCCAGGGGAGAACCAGTCGTGGAAACTCTAACGACAGCCCCGCGCCCAGTTCATAGGAATTCATGACCGAACTTTCTCCATCGACTGTAGAACTGGTTTGCCATTCGTACGAACCTTTCATTTCCAGATTGAGTGAAGCACCCATGCCACGGAAATTTTTTCTCGACAACTTGAATATGGCTCCCGGACCGGTTTGCTTTGTACTTTTGGTGGTGACATTGAGTTCCAGCTCACTGTCGTAAGGCAAATCGAACATTGCATTCACCTGTACATCAAGTGTATCACTGTTCTCTGTACGGGGGGTATATCGCATTTCATTGTACTTGAATACGCCTAAACGGGACAATGCTTCCTGAGTATAATTCTGTCTGCTTTGTGAGTATAACTCTCCCGAGCGATACAAGAACCGTTTACGGAGCACTCCATAACGGATGCCCAGTTTCTTGCCCGAATAGTGGACGGTAAAATTACGTGTCTGGAGTGAGTCGGTTGGTCGTTCTCCGTTGTATCCGGTCAGATAAACAGAAGTATGGCCGATATGATATCTGCGTAAGGCTTCTTGAGGGATGTTTTTTCTGGGTACAATTTTCAAGTTGACATATCCCGAACGCATCAGTGTATCGGCCAGGAAAGTGATAAATTCATTCCGGCAATAATAATATCCGTTATCTCTCAGCAAATCGACAATTCTTTGGCGTTCTGCTTCCAGTTTTGTTACATCGAAGTTATCTCCCCGGTGTAAAAGACGTTCGTTTCGGGTAGCACGGATCAAGCTGTCTGCTCTTGGGGAGAATCCCTCGTACATGATAGAATCCAGATAATAAGGGCGTCCCATGTCAATGTGGTAACTGAGTTTCACAGCCCTTGGATTTTTGGTACTATCTACCTGGTAGGTAACTTTCCCGTTGAAGTATCCATAATCTCGGAGAAGGTTGCTTGCTACTTTGACACGTGTGTCGGGATTTACCTTTGACAGATAGACTGGGTCAGCAGCAAATTTCTTGAATATCCATTTGCCGATACCTTTTTCGTACCGTTCGAAACCATTGTAAATCCATAGTCCTAACGGGAAAGGAATACGCATGGTCGGGCTACCGAAAAAAGAGTTGTTGGGCGCCACACTGATGGCTCCTTCCACTTCTTCCAGAGTTCTTTTTCCTGCAGCATTGAGGTCTTCATTCTGCACGGTAATGTCGTTGATTCCGGTATATAGCACTTCTTCCGCCGGCAGATTCTTGGTGGTAGAACATCCTGTAAAAATGAGCATAAACAGGAATATATACAGAATAATATGGGTGTTACTTTTCCTTCTCATTTGTCTGTGTTTCAATAGGATTCTTTTTTCGGTTTCTGAATATGAATAATTCTCCCAAACGACTGATTTTCTTTCGTAGAACAATACCGGCTCCGGTTTCTATGACTTCACCGTCGAGGATACTTTCATAGTTCTTGTCGTGGAATAGTTTAATGTACCGGGTACCACTGTTGTCTAAGCGGTATTCCAATGATACATTGTCGATGAACGACTCGTCTTGCTGTACATCGTTTCCTGTCGAGATTTTTCCGCCTATGACAACCCGGAAGCGGTTGTTCCAGAAGCGTTTGGCAAACTGGAAGTTATAATCTGTTCTGCTGCTTCCTGTCTCCTCTTCGTTTGTAGTCTCCATTCCAAAGTTGATATCGACCGTTTTCAGGGCATCTCCGGCTATACTCTGTATTTCCTTTTGCAGGAAAGAGTTGAGTACATTGTTTGTATTGAATGCTTTTCCGGACCCCATATTGCTTTCGCTCAGATACATACCTGTAACAAGCATCGTTACTGCCAGCTTGTTTTTTTCTTCTGCCGACATGGAAGCCAGCTCGTTCTGTATGGTACCGTCTTCGGGAGCTTCGAGCGTAAATGTAAAACCTAAGTTTTCCAACCGGTTGGTAATACTTACCCCCACATTAAAGGTAACCATGCGGGAACTTTGTCCTTCTTGTGTAACAGAGGCACGAACTCGCTCGGATGCTTTGATATTCAGATTCGGGTTCATTACATTTCCTGTCCATTCTATATAGCTGCCACTTTGTATATAGAAGGTTTTTAGTGGAATAATAGGCATGGCATATTTCATTTCTCCACTCATCAGGGCATAGCGTCCGTTAAGCAGCATGTTTCCGTCAGGCTGGTATTGGAAAGAAAGATCTCCTCCTCCTTCCAGCAGCATGTAGTTGCTTCCGTCTTCATTCAGGTCTACGCGGCATTGCACTGCTTCGTCTATGTGGAGTGTCATCAGCATATCAATACCTCCTAATGTCATGGCTTGTACCGGATGACGTGTGGTTTGGGCAGTATCGCTGAAATTGACAAAAGTGACCGTTTCGTTCAGTCGGTCTTCTACTGTGAGTGGAGAATCTTTCAATACATAGGTAAAGTTGCTGCTTCCTAATATATTCATGTTTCCACGCATTGTAAGAGATTCAGGCGTACCTTTTAGTACCGAGTTAAAGTCTACATACAGTTTGCCGTATACGAGTGCTTCTTTAGTACGTTTGGCATTCAGCAATTCGAAGTTATGCGCATTCATTTTGAGGTCTATCTGTATCTGTGCCATATCTTTCATGTCCACAGTTCCATTGATGGCAAAAGGAGTTTTCCCTTCAGTAAATATGCTGAAGTCTTTGAAAACCAGTTTGCTGTCTGTAATTTTAACAGGCCGGTTGTCGAAGCGTAAGTTAAGCGATGCCTGAGGAATGTCAATAGCCACACTGTCCAATCCTATTTCTCCATTGAAAAGAGGTTGGGTGGTAGAGCCGGATATGGATAAATTGCCATCAATGTCTCCTTTTAGCATGGCCATTTTATCTGGAATGAATGCATTGGCAACAGGTAGTGGGAAATGATGAATTTCCATATCTGCCATTATCTTATCTGTGCCTTTAGGAGTAAGAGGGGTGAAGTAAGAGCCATTTATGGTCATAACTTCCTCTTCATTGTGTACCACAAAGCCGTCTATGCTGTGCTCTCCATTTTCTTTGGGAAGATATACAGTACTAATAGACCAGTCTCCTAATGGTTGCTTGTTGTAGGCCAGTTTTTCGACAGTTGTTTCAAGGGCAATCTGCGATTCGGATTCATTCTGTACATAATGGGTTTCTGCAGTGATGGATCCGGCTATATCGGGCATATAGGGAATGATTCTTCTGAATTCGGCAATGTCTATCTTGTTGAGCATAAAAGTAATGTCTTGCTGTACGGTAGAATCGGGAGCCGAATAGAGATGCATTCCGGTATGATTCTTGTCGTAGAGGCTCATGTCGGCAAAAATTTTACCTTTGTCGCTAAGGTAAACATAGTTACGTGGATTTACCTTAAACGGGCGATAGACCAATGTGGGTTCTTCCGGTATGACATGTAAGCTGATACCCTTATTTCTTAAGTTAGCATTGAAGCCGATATAAGCCCCCCGTTCTTTTTGTCCGTTCAGGTATTCAATTATCATTTGTGCGTCGTTTGCCCCTACATAACCGTTTAGGGATACATCAAAAGCCTCTTGATGAGAATTAGCCAATGCTTTTATACCACTGCGGAAATTAATTTCAGCAGTGTCTTGTTGGGCCGTGAAGTAAATACTGTCAAGAGACAGGCTGTCTGTGTGTAATCCATACAAATTGACTGAACCATTCAGTCCGGTTTGGGCAGAAGTATTCAAGTCAATTAACAGCCGGTTGTAGTAGATGTGGTTGCTCGACAAAAGATTGGCTATCGGATTGTCTTTTCCGGATATAATCTTGATGCGAGTAGTCGGTAATAGTGTCTTGATAAAAGGCTGATCAATGTATTTCTTTTTCCACTGAGAGTCCAGTTCTTTGGAAATCTTGTTCAGACTGGCTGTCAGTTTATCAAGATTTTGCTGTGATTTGAAAAGGAAAGTCAGATCGCCGGCATTTACAAAACTCCGGATAGAGTCTTTTGTAAGCGCCAGGCCTGCATGTAAATCTTTTGTCGAAAATGTTTTTTCTGCAGTAATCAGTTTGTTGTTTGTTACATCTGCACGTACTTTGTGGGTTTGCTTCATGTCTGTCTGTAGCGTAACACTGATTTGCTGTGATACTTTCAGTGGATTGGGAGTCAGTTGCATGGCATACAGATCCAGCTGGTTAACGCTGGCATTAACAGTTGCATCTATCTGCTTGGGTTTAAACAAGCCTTCTATGGTAGTCTGTATGTCTATTGCATTGTCTTTGGCATTGAGGTGTGCCAATAATTTGTTTTGTGCAACAGTTGCATCTATTTGTACTCCAGAGAAAAAGCGGGAACCGTACTCCAGATGATTCAGTTCTGCTTCAAGTTGGGCTGATGTGGAATGTGAGAAAATATCGAATCCTTTTCCCTGTACTTTGGCAGATGCAGATAGGGCATATAAAGAATCCTGTGGGATAAATTTATGCAGGTCTATTTCTTTGATATCCAGTTTTGCTGCGTACTCCTGAGTGGACAGATTATAACCTCCGGACAGGAATATGCTGTCGGTATGATGCGTCAGTGTGGTCGTTGTCTGGAGTAACGTTCCTTTAATCAGGTTTTTGCTTTCCAGTATCACGTCGGAAGGAACAGCAATTCCTTTTGCAATTTGTGAGATGAATTGCATGTTTTGGGTTTGTGTAGAAAGAGAAAGTGAACCATCCCGATAGATACTGTCAAGCGGATTCGTGATACTTCCCGAAATGTTGCTTTGGAAAACTTCCGGAATGCGGACGGTCAAGTTGGTCAGGTTCAGTTGATTAAGATTTCCATCTATGCCGGCACGAATCTGCAGTGGTGCAGAAGGATAGTACTTGACTAACTCTTCCGGCATATCCGGCAATAATCTGAACAGGTCTGTTTTTCCTATATCAGCCATCAGACGGGCATGCATATTACCTTCAGAGTTTGTATCTGTTACTCCCCAGTCCATATTGGCTGTAAACTCGATGAAAGAATCGGTCGTCTTGATTTGCAGCGATGGCACACTCAGTGTTTTGTCATTGGAAACAAGTCTTCCTTGAGCCGAAGTAATTTTCAGTCCCGAACGTTCTTCAAGGTCGAATTCCTTGATAAGAGCTTTCATGTCGTTGCCGGCATAATAAAGTGAGTCGAGAGACAGGTTCAGATTGGTAACAGCAATATGCGTGGGGTCCAGTCCCACTGTCTGAGGCTGGTTGCCGGTATTGTAGTTTATCTTGCTTTTTCTTATTTCGAAGTGTCGGGCAGAATAAGCCATCTGATGCAAGTCTACCAATCCGTCGGAAAGCGATGCGTTATTCAATTGCAGTTGCATGTCTATGCTGTCGAGGGGCATTTGCATGTGGAAAGATACATTCTGCAGATTAATTTTCTGCAGCATAATCTTCCAGTACATCGGAGCACTGGAGGTAGTATCGGGAGGAGTGGGAGTAGTATCGTTCAAGCATAATGTTACATGGGTGTTTTCCAGTAAAAACTTGTTGACGATAGCTGTTTCCGGAGAAAGAGCTACTCCATGTGAGGAGATGAACAACTTTCCCAAGTCTCCTTTCAACTGCATGCCTTCAATCAGGTTTGATGTATTGACTGTAGCTTTTTTCAGCTCTAACCCATCCAGTTCTATCTGTTGTTTCAGCAGAGGAAGTAATTGTACTTTTACCGTAAGTTGTTCGGCTTGCAGTATCGTGTCTCGTCCTTGAACGGCAAGTGTATTGTGTACTACCAGGTCGAGTGGGAAAGACAGAGAAATACGTTTGATACTGATATGCATGCCAGTGCTTTCGGAAGCATATCGAGTAGCCTGTTGTACAAGAAAGTTCTGAATAGGAGGTATGTATATAAAGATACATAGTATAATAAATAAGACAAAGGGTGACAGAAGTATAGCTGTTCCCCATTTGACGCTTCTTTTCATATTTCAGTATTATGATTGTTTTATTGCGAATATACATAAAATAACCGATATAGGAAGCATTTTGTTTGTCAACTGTGTGTATAGATAATAATTCTTTTTACCTTTGCGCATACTTAATTAAAATTGATAAACTTATGAAACCAACTTTGTTCGTATTGGCTGCAGGTATGGGAAGCCGTTATGGTGGTCTGAAGCAGCTGGATGGTTTGGGCCCAAATGGAGAAACCATCATGGATTATTCTATATTTGATGCTATTCGTGGAGGATTTGGAAAAATCGTCTTTGTAATCCGTAAAGATTTTGAACAGGATTTCCGCGAAAAGATTATCAGCAAATATGAAAATCATATTCCGGTAGAAGTTGTATTCCAGTCAATCGATAAATTGCCTGCAGGCTTTACTTGCCCGGAAGGCCGTGTAAAACCTTGGGGAACCAACCATGCTGTATTGATGGGAAAAGATGTAATCAAGGAACCTTTTGCCGTGATTAATGCAGATGACTTTTATGGTCGCGACAGTTTTGCGGTAATCGGAAAATATTTGTCGGAACTTCCAGAAGGAAAAGAAAACGACTATTGTATGGTAGGATTCCGTGTAGGTAATACTTTGTCTGAAAGTGGTACCGTAGCTCGTGGTATCTGTTCTACAGACGAAAATGACCATCTGACAACGGTAGTAGAACGCACAGAAATTATGCGTATCAATGGTGCGGTAAGCTATAAAGACGAACAGGGAGAATGGGTGGCTGTAGAAGACAATACTCCTGTTTCAATGAACATGTGGGGCTTTACTCCGGACTATTTCCGTTATTCGGAAGACTACTTTGTAGAGTTTCTGAAAGAAAACGGTTCGAATATTAAGGCTGAATACTTTATTCCGTTGATGGTAAATAAGTTGATTAACGATGGAACAGCTACAGTAAAAGTGTTGGATACTACTTCAAAATGGTTTGGTGTGACTTATGCTGCCGACCGTCAGAGTGTCGTAGATAAGATCCAGGCATTGGTAGATGCTGGGGAATATCCAAGCAAATTGTTTTAAGTAATAATATAATTCTATAATCCTCTGTGATGATGTCTTACGGCTTATCGCAGAGGATTTTTTGTGTCTTTTGATGGAGGAAGTGTAAATTTTCCGGTATCAATTCCCTCCAATTTCAATAGGGTAATTTTTCGTTCTATTCCTCCGGCATATCCGGTCAGGCTTCCGTTGCTTCCTATTACTCTGTGGCAAGGTATGATAATGCTGACAGGATTATGCCCTATAGCTCCTCCGATGGCCTGTGCCGACATGCTTTGCCGGTTGTTTTGGCGGGCTACTTCTTTAGCGATATCTTTGTAGGTTACCGTTTCTCCGTAAGGAATGTGTTTCAGTATTTCCCATACAGCCAGTCGGAAGGGAGTATCTTTTAGTTCGATATTTGGAAAGTAATCAGGATTTTCTCCTTTAAAGTAAGCATCCAGCCATTCTTGAGTTTGCCGGAAGACCGAAAGTAAAGTTGTGGTTTTGTCTGCAGGCAAATGCGAAGGGAAATATTTTTGTCCCTCTATCCATAATCCGGTGAGGTGTGTGCCGTTGCTTGCCAATGTTATTTTACCGATGGGTGATGTGTAGTAGTAAGTGTAAAACATATAGATAAGGTAGAAGACAATATTAAATGAATTTGGATGGATAGGAAGGTAAAAACAAAAAAAGAGTTACTAAAAAGTAACTCTTTTTATTTGGTGATCCGCCTGGGGCTCGAACCCAGGACCCCAACATTAAAAGTGTTGTGCTCTACCTGCTGAGCTAGCGAATCAGACCTGTGTTGCAGTCATTTCCTGATTGCGAGTGCAAAGGTATGAAGTTTTCTTGAAACTACCAAATAATGCAATAACTTTTTTGAAATTATTTTTCTTCTTTTGACGTATCATCTTTATTATCAGAACTGTATGATTCTGATAAAAATGCAAGATCTTTCTTTCTGATGTAACGCTGATAGTAGGAAAGCAGTAAGGTAGTACAAGGTAAAGCAATAATCATTCCCAACATTCCCATCAGCGATCCCCAAACAGATAAAGATAATAGGATGATGGCAGGATTCAATCCGGTAATCTTTCCCATGATTTTAGGAACGAGTATGGTATCTTGTATAAGCTGTACGATGCAGAATACCAATAAAGCCAGTCCGAGAACCCACCAGAAGTTTTGTCCTGTATCGGCAGCCTTTAATAAAGCTAATAAAATGGTAGGTATAAAACCTATGATTTGGAGATAAGGAACCATATTGAGAAGTCCGATAAACATACCTAATCCAATTGCCAAAGGAAAATCGATAATTAAGAAACCGATACTAAATAGAACTCCTACACAAAAAGCAACCAAAGCCTGACCTCTGAAATAGCGGTTCATGCTGTCTTTTATGTCGTTGGTGATACGGATGACCATATCACGGTGTTTGGCTTGTATCAGATTAATCCACCCGCTGGCTATTTGTTCGTAATCCAGCAGAATGAAGAAAAAATACAAGAGGATAATAAACCCTGTCAGTATAGCCAATACAATATTATATGAAGTAGATAGTAAGTTCCATACCTGTGGTATCAGCTTTTGTGCGGCTCTTACCATATTTTCAGTACTCAGTGTTTCCTGCCACCAGTTTATATCAATATTGTTCCGGATAAACTCACTGACTGTTGCAGGTATAGAAGAATATTTTTCTCCTTCTATAAAATAAACTTCGAGCAGATGTTTTAACTTGATACCTTCTTCTATCATAGGTGGAATAAAGAGCATGCAAGCTGCTGCTATCACAATAATAAGTGTAAGCATGACTGCAAGAATGGAAACAACCCGGTTTTTCAAATGCAATTTGTTCTGATAAAACAAGACCATGGGGTAAGTAAGATAGGCTATCAGCCATGCTATGAAAAAGGGTAGCAGCGCTCCACTCAATCTGTTTAACAGATAGAGTATTCCTATGATGACAGCTCCGCTTAAGATTCCTCTGATAAAGCTGTCGAAGGTAATTTTCTTTTGGGTAAGCATAATACTATAGGCTTATTTGTGTTCCTTTTGCAAAGCCTGCTGATAGCAACATCTGCATAAAGGCTCATATTCTTGTTTTTCTCCTAAAAGCACCCGTTTTTCGTTAGCTACAGTACGGTGCGATACGTAGGCAAGGTTTCCGCATTTTACGCAGATGGCATGTACTTTGGTCACTTCATCAGCTATGGCACAAAGTGCAGGAATTGGTCCAAACGGTATTCCTTTAAAATCCATATCAAGTCCTGCGATGATTACTCGTATTCCTCTATTGGCCAGTTCGTTGCATACGTTTATCAGACCATCGTCGAAGAATTGTGCTTCGTCAATGCCTACTACGTCTATTTCGGAACTGAACAGGAGTATACTGGCTGAAGAATCTACCGGAGTAGACTGAATGGAGTTGTTGTCGTGTGAAACCACAGCCTGCTCGGAATATCGGGTATCAATGGCCGGCTTGAATATTTCTACTTTCTGTTTGGCGAAAGTAGCTCGTTTCAAGCGTCGGATAAGCTCTTCTGTTTTGCCGGAAAACATGGATCCGCAAATAACTTCGATACGTCCTCTCCGACAGGTTTCCTGTTTGTGATCTTCTGAAAAAACAACCATATTGATTTATATTATTTGTATGGTTGCAAATGTACGTAAAAAACAAATGTATTTGTGTAATACTGGAAAAGAAAGATACAACTTCTGTTAAATATTGGAATGATGTAGACGGCCAAATCAAAAACTTTCTATCTTTGCTTTATTAACATAAAAAATGTATATGGGAAGACTGTATGTGGTTCCTACTCCGGTGGGTAATTTGGAAGATATGACATTTCGTGCAATACGTATTTTAAAGGAAGCAGACCTGATACTGGCAGAAGATACACGTACTTCTGGTATTTTGCTGAAGCACTTTGAAATAAAGAATGCAATGATGTCTCATCACAAATTTAATGAACATAAAACAGTAGAGGGAATTGTGAACAGACTGAAAGCCGGAGAGACTATAGCTCTGATTTCGGATGCCGGTACACCGGGAATATCCGATCCAGGCTTTTTGGTGGTGCGTGAATGTGTGAAGAATGGCATTGAGGTACAATGTCTTCCGGGAGCTACGGCTTTTGTGCCGGCATTGGTATCTTCGGGACTTCCTGATGAACGTTTTTGTTTTGAAGGGTTTTTGCCGCAGAAAAAAGGAAGAATGACTCGTCTCAACGCATTGAAAGAGGAAGTACGTACCATGATTTTTTATGAATCTCCCTATCGTCTGTTGAAAACACTGACACAGTTTATGGAGATTTTTGGTGCTGAACGTCAGGTATCAGTATGTCGCGAGATATCCAAAATACACGAAGAAAGTGTACGGGGAACCTTACAGGAAGTTGTGGCACATTTTACAGCAACGGAACCGCGTGGAGAGATTGTGATTATTTTGGCAGGTAAAGAAGATTGAATTTTAAACTATAAATAATTAAGCTTTATGAAGAAAGTTGTATTTTTAGCATTATGTGGGGCAGCTTTTTTAGCTTCATGTAATAGTGGTACACAAAGTAAAGATGCATTGCAGGTTCAAAATGACTCTTTGATGTTGGAACTTGCCAATCGAGATGCTGAACTGGATGAGATTATGGGTTCGTTCAATGAAATACAGGAAGGGTTTCGGGAAATTAACGAAGCTGAAAACCGTGTTGATCTCCAGGGAGGGGCGATTGAAAGCAAATCAAGTGCAGATAAGATAAAAGAAGATATTCAGTTTATCAGTCAGAAATTGAAATCCAATCGGGAACAGATTGCCAAACTGGAAGCTCAGTTGAAAAGCAGTGGATATAAATCTGCTCAGTTGCAGAAAGCGATCAAAAATTTGACTGCTGAACTTGCGGCAAAACAGCGTCAGATTGAAACTTTGCAGGCCGAACTTGCTTCGAAGAATATTCGTATTGCAGAGCTGGATGAGGCTGTAGAAGGATTAAATCAGAATGTGGATGAATTGACAGCTGAGAATGAGGTAAAGACAAAAACTGTAGCAGCACAGGATAAAGCTTTGAATGCAGCATGGTATGTATTCGGAACAAAATCAGAATTGAAGGATCAGAAAATTCTGAAGAAGGGTGATGTGTTGAAAGATAAAGAATTCAATCAGGAGTACTTCACTCAAATTGATATCCGTACAGAAAAGGAAATTAAATTATTTTCTAAACGCGCTGAGTTGTTGACCTCTCATCCGGCAGGATCATATGAATTGGTTAAAGACAATAAAGGTCAGTTGACTTTAAAAATTACTAATCCAAACCAGTTCTGGAGCGTGTCCCGTTATTTGGTTATCCAGGTGAAATAACTTTTCATCACTATAGTGTTTAAGCAGATCCTCCTGTAACCCTTTTGAGGGTTGCAGGAGGTTTTTTGTTATTCAAGCTTCTGTTTGTATTCTCTTGTACTACTTGTTGCAGCAGAGTCTTTCTTTTCATTTCCTTAAGGTAAGGAATATATCCGATATATTTGTTTTTATCTTTGTTCGGTCCTTACATGGTAAAACTGCAGTCCTTACCTGAAAAAAATCGAGTTTTTTCAGGTAAGGACTGCAGTTGTTATTAATGAGGAGTCGTTACGGTAATGGATGAAGGAAAGCACAGTAGAGAGTGTATGTCGTTATGAGTATGTGGATATTCGTGTTTAAGTTCGTTTGTTGTATAAAAAAAGAGGGTGCTTGGAAGCACCCTCTTTAACTGAGGCAGGAACTGCAATTAATTTTGCAGTACACTTGTGATAGGTTATGATGGTTGGACCATCTTATTTTTCTTGAGGTTTATTGATTCCAGGATTATAATTGGTTTCTGCTTCAGGGATTTCCCATGTCCAATTGTTGTGCCCTGTAGCTGTCACTGTAGTTGCAGTGGCTGCATGTACATTTCCTCCGTCAGGAATACCAACACGGACTATGTCTTTGTTCCATCTCTTGTAGTCATACCAGTTGAATCCTTCTCCCCATAATTCCAATCCTCTGTAATCTACAATTTCCTGGAATAACTCTTCTCCTGTTTTGTTACAAGTATATTCAGGATTTCTACCAGAAGTAGCATTCAGCTCGATTAAAGCTTCTTGTGCTGCTGGTTCATTGTGTAAGAAGTAATTTGCTTCGGCTTCGATTAGCAACATTTCCGAAGAACGGATATGGCAAAGGTATGAAACCCCCGGAGTATCGAATACCCAAAATTTAAGCTGTCCACCTAAATAATAGTATCCTGATTGATAAGCTTCTGTTAATCCGGAAGGAGTCATAGAAGTAACGTATGCGTTTACTGCTTTCCAAATTTCTGTAGTTGTTACAGGTTTAGAGTCTTTTACAGTACCAAAGTAAGCATAAGTCTGATTCAATACGTTTTCGTCAGTCCAGTCAAAGCCTGGGAACTTATCTGTTGTAAGGAATAATGATTTACGCACATCGTTATCAGGAATCTTGTCTGTCAAGGTTCTGTCAATAGCTCCTGCACCATATTCTGTATTATTTGCATAATATCCATTGCAACCAAACTGAGTACCGAATGTCCAGTACCACATGTTTTCAGTACCGTCTCCATAGCTGCCGAAAATCCATTCGCTTGTAGGTTTGCAAAAGCCTGATTTATATTCGGCATTTGACATCAACGGATAATTAGCGCGAGCCAATTTCGCATTATCCAGTGCTGTCTGATAATCCTGTCGGTTCAAGGCAGCTCTTGCGTAAACAGCATAAGCTACATTTAAATTAGGCAGCCATACTTTACCTGATTCGCGGTCCTTGCCAGACTGTGTATAAAGCGAAATAGCATCCTTACAGTCTTGATATATCTGGTTATAACATTCCATGACTGTAGACAGCGGCATTTCACCTGTGCTTTCATCCAGACGCAAGACTACCCCGTTTGTAGTACCGTTCTGAGTATCAGACCAGCGGTAAGTATAAAACTCCATCAACTGTGTATACGCATAAGCACGGTAGGTGAGTGCCTGTGCTTTTATAAAAGCCTTATCCGTTTCTGGCCCCTCTGCACCGTCTATATTCATAATGACAGAGTTGGCATTACTGATGAGTGTATAATAATAGTACCATGGGTATGCACAGTAGGTAGTGGATTTCTGAGTATAGTATTCACCATTAAAGATAGGTGCCCATCCTGGTGCAAACATGTTATATACGAAATTCTGACTTGGGTATTCTCCAAAAACCGTTTTGATTTGATTTTCTCCGCAGTATCCTTGTGAAAAGGCAAATTGCTGATAACACATGGCTTGCGCAATACCATTAATAACCATTGCTGCATTTTCTGTAGTAGCAAAAGCATCAACAGAACCCACAGAAGAGGTGGGGGCAGTATCTAGATAATCACCGGCACATGAAACCATCATGGAACTTGCTAAAAGCAAACTTCCTGAAAATATTGTTTTTATATATTTTTTCATAAATAATTTACACACTAATAAGTTAGAAGTTCAGAGTCAGACCTAAATTATATACTCTCGCTGTTACGTAAGTATCATCTTCTTGACCCGTCTTAGAATAACCGCTGAACGAGTACTGAGGATTTAAACCTTTACGTGAAGTCAATGTAAACAAGTTTTCAATACCTGCATTGATAGTCAATCCAGCAATACCTAATTTACCTATGATCTTTTTAGGGAAGCGGTAAGACAGGTTGATGTTCTTAAGTACCAGATATGAAGCACTTGTCAACCAACGATCTGATAAGGCATTGTTATATGTACTTAAGTTATGGTCAAGTACTGGAATACCATTCGGGTCAATACGGTTAGGCGATGTTTCTGTCATACCTTCGGGTACACCGTTCCATGATTTCAATACATCTGTGTGTAATGCAGAAGCACTTGCAGCTGCTGTGCTCATCAAATTAGCGTATCCAGAGTCGTAAGTCTTTCCACCTAATGAATAAGTGAACAAAGCACCGAATGTGAGGTCTTTCCAACTCAAAGAAGTACGGAATGAACCATATACTGTAGGTAAAGCAGTACCAGCCCAGTCTTTTAGACCATAAGTTGTATCAGTAGTGTAATCTGTTCCGTTGATTGTTACTAATTTTCCACTTTCAGCAGCCTTGCTCTTTTGTGCAGGATCAAGGGTATACAGTGAATTACCGGTCATTTGGTCTACCCCTACAAAATGATATGTCCAGAATTCGTAGATTGAATGTCCTTCAGAATATTTCTGCATTCCCTGGAGAATGTCCTGTCCGTCTGGCAAAGTAATGATCTTGTTCTTTAAGAAAGTTGCATCCAATCCGATGTTCCAATTCCAGTCTTTAGTTCTCAGTACATCTACATCTGCAGCAAATTCAAATCCTCTATTGGAAATCGTTCCAATATTTTTATACTGTGTCATATTTACAGAAGCATCGTTCATCGGGAATGATCCTGCAGACAACGGAAGTTTAACTTCAAACAACAGGTCTTTAGAACGTTTGTCGAAGTATCCCAAAGAGAAATTCAGACGGTCGAATAATCTACCATCAATACCTATGTCGATAGTCTGGGTAGTTTCCCATTTAATATCATCGGCAGGAAGTGATTTCTTGAGTAAGGCACCAGTACCACCATTCTTTCCTAATTCGTATAATGCCATATAGCCATAGTAAGAAACACCGGCATCGTTACCGACTTCACCATAAGAAGCTCTCAACTTGAGATAATCTACCCATTCAACTTCTTCCATGAATGCTTCTTTTGAAATGTTCCAGCTACCGCCTACAGAGAAGAAGTTACCCCAGCGATGATCCGGGTGGAAGCGTGAGCTACCGTCGCGACGGAGAGATGCTTCAAAGAAGTAACGCTCATCGAAGTTATAACGCAGACGAGACAAATATGATTCTGTTTTATACTCGTCATTGTATCCCTGGTAGTAAGAATTGGTTGTAAAGTTCCCCATGGTATAATTGCCTGATACACTCATGTTGGTGTTCATACCGTAAGTAACTTCCATCAGGTAACCGTAATTTTCGTGTCCTAACATCAAGTCTACATTATGTTTACCAAATGAGCGTTTCCAGTTAACCTGTTCCTGTACGTTGAATGTGCGGTACTGGTAGGCGTAATTAGTCAAACGTCCATTGTTTTCTGCACCATCACCAATGTTTGGGTTGTTATATTGGCTGATATTATTGGTTCTATGAGACAAATCACCTTTTACCGTTACAGAGAGGTCATATGGTAAGTTTATGGTAGCGTAAGCCTGTCCGCCTAAAGTATTACGTTTCTGTTGCTGTTGGTCTGTCAGAAGTTCGTAAATGATGTGTCGGTTGCTTAAATAAGAAGAAGTCAAATCGTATTGTTTGTTGCCATCTTCATCATAGATTAAAGAACCGTCTGCATTATGTGCATAGATTGGATATACAGGAGCCATGTAGCGAGAAGTATAGAACGGGTTTGCATAATATGAACCGTAAGCATTCTCGTTATAGTTCTGATTCTGAGCTGTCGCAGAAAGGTTGATACCTGTCTTTAACCATTTGGTAGGATTATAGGTTGTGTTGACACGGCCCGAAAAACGTTCAAATCCGGTATTGATGATATAACCGTTTTCTTTCAAATAGCCCACAGAAGAATATACATTGAATTTCTCTCCAGTGGTCGTAGCTGACAAGGTATATTCCTGACGATATCCTTTTCTCTCCAGTGCATCGGCCCAGTCCAGGTCATTATAACCTGCAAGTTTGTTGGCGATTAATTTTCCGTTGCTGTCGAACAATGCATTGTCTGCTGCATCGTAAATGTTTCTTTTTACCAAAGAACTGATTAAGTTCTGGGTTGCATATGAAGCAGCGTCTGTTTCATTCATACTTAAAGATGGAGTAGACATTGCATAATGCTTTAAGCCCAACCATTCTGCTTCCATCCACTGATCTGCGCCCAATCGGTCGTATTCTGCAATACCACGGGTGTACATACCTTGGTTAGTTGATAAAGAGATTGAAGTCTTGCCATATTCCTTACCTCTTTTGGTGGTAATCAATACTACACCGTTGGCTGCACGGTTACCGTACAAGGCTGCAGAAGCGGCATCTTTCAAGACAGACATAGATTCAATATCTGCTGAGTTCAGGTCTGATATGTTACCATCGAAAGGAACACCATCAACTACATAGAGGGGGTCGGCTGCTCCAGACTGTGTACTGATCGTACCAAAACCACGAATACGGATTGAAGGGTTAGCACCAGGCTCTCCATAAGTATTATTTACCTGGATACCAGGAGCCGAACCTTCCAGTGCGCCAGTCACACTGGTACCGATGCGTTGTTCTATTTTTTTAGAATCAACAACAGATACAGATCCCGTAAGAGATTCTTTTTTTGCTGTACCATAAGCAACAACCACAACTTCGTCCAGTGTTTCGCTGTCTGTTTTTAACACAACGTTTACAATCGGTTTAATTGCAACTTCCTGAGTTTGCAAACCGATAAATGAAACCACCAAAGTTTTTGCTGAACTTTATATATTTTTAATGTGTTGATTATGAGAATATATGTATATCTTTTCTATTTATAAGACCTTACTCCCTGTATTTTGTGAGAAGGTTGTTTGATATAGGTTTCTACCTGTTTTCTATAGTTTTCTTTTATTTAATAAGGCCTTTTACTTTTGCCAGCGTTTTAAGTCCTTAACTATCATTTCAGGGAAAATACTACTATATTGTTGAGTTGTTTTTATATTTCGATGTCCAAGCAGTTTTTGTACAGTTGTTATTTGTACTCCATTATATATTAATAATGTAGCATTTGTGTGACGGGCTGTATGAAAAGAGAAGTGCTTGTTTATATGAGCCATTTTTCCCAATCGTATCAATTCTTTGTTTATCGTAGGATTAGGTCTTAATTTGAAAAAAGATTCTTTATTTTTATATTTCTTTATTATTAAAAGTGCTTTTCCATGAAATAGTAAATTTAAAGGTAATTTTATTTCTTCTTTCGTTTTTATTGAACGAAATATCAACCAATGATCTCCGTTTAAAAAGATGAAATTTTTCGGAGTCAGCTGTTTGAAGTCTGAATATCGTAACCCTGTATAACAGCAAAATAAAAAAGCATCCAGTGTGTGTGAAAGATGATTCCATTGGGCTGGAATGGTGAGTTTCTCTAATGCCGCAAGCTCTTCTGGTAATAAATATGAATGTCTGGTAGGGCCTGTTTTTACACGATAATTCCGAAAAGGATAATCTTCTGGGGATAAATATCCTTGTTTGATTGCTTCATTAATCAGGCTTTTCAAGTGTGACATATGTTTAGCTATCGTATTTATTGCATAGTGTCGTTTAATTAGATAATGTTCAAAGTCTAATAAAAAAGAATACCTTATATCAGAAAAATTGAGAGAGTGTGTATAGGTTTGCAATAAATTTAAGGTTGTTTTCAAGTTATTTTTAGTACTTTCCTTTTTTGAAGAACTTTCTACCCATTTTCTACCAAATGTAATAAATGATTCCGAGGAAAGATGGGATTTGCTGATTTCCGATTTCAATATTGCCAATGTGATAGGTATATTTTTTTTCCAATACTCCAATTCTTTCCATTGTAACTTTAAGATAAATTCATCAATCATACGATTTAATTCCTCTTGATGAGGATGGTTTTGTATAATTCTTTTTTGAGTATTCCATTGTTCAGGAGATATATAAATATGTGTGGAAAAATACACTTTTCTTTTATCAAGGTATGCTTCTATCTGGATAAGTGCTTCTCCTTTCTTATTTAATACCTTTTTACGATTATATACAATACGATACTTAATTTTATGCATTGACATATCTTTTCCTCCTTTACATAAGTCTATATTTTATTCAATAAATATTAATTATTTATACTTGTTTCGGTGGTAAAAGTGTTAAAAAGCAGCTTTTTTGCCATGATTTGCTTTTAAAATGCAAGATATTTAATTTTTATTATTATTTTTGCACTCGATTTAGAGTAAAACAATAATTATTAATTGTAAGGTTAAACTTTAAGAGAGATTTTTATGAAAAGAAAATTGATGCTGTTAATGACCTTCCTGGTGATAGGAATAGGTCTGGTAAACGCACAAGTCTCTAAAGTAACAGGTGTTGTTACTTCTGAAGAAGACGGTTTACCTATCGTGGGAGCATCTGTATTGGTAAAAGGTACTACTGTTGGTACTGTTACCGATCTGGATGGTAATTTTACATTGACTAATGTGCCAAGTTCAGCAAAAACTTTGGTGGTTTCATTTATCGGTTTGCAGACTCAAGAACTTGAAATCAAGCCTATTATGAAAGTTGTTTTGAGATCTGATAGTGAGATGCTGGACGAAGTAATGGTTGTGGCTTACGGAACAGCAAAGAAGTCTTCTTTCACTGGTTCTGCTTCTACTATCAAGGCTGAACAGATTACTTCAGGTTCTAAAGAATCTTTGGATAAGGCTTTCTCTGGTAAAATGGCCGGTGTACGTGTAGCTTCTGCTACTGGTGACCCGGGTTCTATGGGTGAAATGAATATCCGTGGTGTAGGTTCTATTAATGGTTCTAAGACTCCGCTGTATGTAATCGACGGTGTGGTTATGAAATCAGATGGTGATATGAACTATTACGGAAAGTCTCAGAGTGTGTTGAGTACTTTGAATCCTGATGATATTGAAAGCATGACAGTGTTGAAAGATGCGGCTGCTGCTTCTCTGTACGGTTCACGTGCAGCGAACGGTGTGGTTATCATTACTACCAAGAGTGGTAAGGAAGGTAAGACCCGTGTTTCTTACAACGGTGAAGTGGGATGGAATAAGATGGCTGTTGACCAGTATAATATGATGAGTGCTTCAGATTATATCGCATATGCTCGTGAATCTTTGGCTAACTATTATATGGTATATGAAGGTGTTCAGACTAAAGATGAAGCCTATCAAATTGTTGATCAAAATAATGATGTAGCTTCATTTGTAAACGATCCTTCAGGTAATACCAATACAAACTGGAAGGATGAAATCTACCGTACAGCAGTTACTCAGAATCATCAGGTTTCATTGAACGGAGGTAACCAGAGTACTAAATTCTATGCAGGTGTAGGTTACAACAAGAGCGAAGGAATTGTATTAGGAAGTGATTTCCAGCGTATCTCTGCCCGTGTAAATGTAGACCAGAAAATCAATAACTGGGCTGATTTCTCTGTAAAACAGATGATCGCTTCTACTACACAGAACGGTTTCCGTGACCAGAATGACCAGGCTCAAGGTTTGGGTACAAGTTCTCCGCTTGGTATCCTGTTCGCGATGGATCCAACTGCTCCTGTAAAGAATGAAGACGGTACATACAATGCAAATGCAGGTTATGGCCAGGTAAGCAACCCTCACCTGATGTTGGGTGGTAAGGATAGCGATACTGCTATGGAATGGATCCAAAGTAAGATGTTCCGTAGCTTGACCAATGCTGAACTGGGCTTGCATTTCCTGGATAAGATTTTCTTCAAATCTATCTTCGGATACGATTATATCGACAACAAACACTTTGAGTATTGGGACCGTGACGGTGTGAACGGTGCTGCTGTAGGTGGTATGGGCTCTCGTTACACTTTCCAGAACTCAACATTGACAAGTTCAAATACATTGACTTATACTGATACTTTCAACGATGTACATAACTTGTCAATAATGGCCGGTTTTGAATTGGAAGACCAGAATTTGTTGCAGATTATTTCTGTCGCTAAAAACTATTCAACTCATTTGCCTGAATTGTCAAACGGACAGCCTGATGCTGCTTCAAGTTATGATTATGGTTCTGCAATGATGTCTTACTTTGGTAATGTAAACTATAACTACCATGACAAATACTACTTGTCAGCTTCATTCCGTCGTGACGGTTCTTCTCGCTTGAGTAAGGACAACCGTTGGGCTAACTTCTGGTCTGTATCCGGTGCATGGCGTTTGAGTAAGGAAGGCTTCATGGAAGATATGCCGTTGTTTACAGACTTTAAAGTAAAAGCTTCTTACGGTACAAATGGTAACTTGCCTACAGATTACTATGGTTACATGGACCTTTATGCAGGTTCTGGATATGGAAATAATCCAGCTATTTATTGGGCACAGTTGGCAAACAGCGAACTGACTTGGGAAAAATCAAAGAACTTGAACGTTGGTTTCGAATGGAATATGTTCGGTAAGGTAACTTTGTCTGCTGAATATTATTTGAAGAATACTACTGATTTGTTGTTCCAGGTTCCGACTGCCTATGAAACAGGTTTTTCAAGCCGTTGGGATAACTTGGGTAAATTGAAGAACGATGGTGTGGAAATTGAAGTAAATTCACAGAATATTACTACAAAGGACTTCTCATGGACAACTAACTTTAACTTGACCTATCAGCAGGCTATTATTAAGGAACTGCCGGAAGGTAAGGATATCCAGTATGGTGACGGTCAGATGTACATCCACCGCGAAGGTGAATCAATGTATTCATTCTATTTACCGGAATGGGCAGGTGTAAATCCTGATAATGGTGATGGTCTGTGGTATGTGGATCCGACAGATCATTCTAAAGGTACAACTAATAAATATGAAGAAGCTGGATGGGGTATTGTAGGTAAGGCATTGCCTGATGTAATGGGTGGTTTGACTAATACATTCACTTACAAAGATTTTGACTTGTCATTCTTGATTTCTTATCAGTTCGGTGGTGACATGTTCGACTATCCGGGTTATTTTACTCACAATGATGGTTATCGTTTAGGAAATACAGTTCCAGAAGCTGATGCAGCTGACTATTGGACTAAACCGGGTGATAATGCCGCTAACCCGAAACCTGTTTATGGTAATCCTCAGCGTCCTGACCGTTTCTCAAGCCGTCAGGTTAAATCAACAGACAATATCCGTTTGCGTGAATTGACTGTAGGATACAACATTCCGGTGAAGAAATACATCAATCGTCTGAGAGTGTACTTCCGTGCCAACAATCCTTTCCTGATCTGGGCAAAGACTGATAATGTTGATCCGGATGTAGCAATCAACGGTTACCGTCAGGTAGATACTCCGCAGTTGAAGAGCTGTGTATTTGGTGTAAACTTAGAATTCTAATCTTAAACTTGTTCAGAAATTATGAAATTAAAATATATAGCAGCATTTGCGTTTGCAGTAGCATTGGCTTCTTGCGATATACTGGATAAGGAGCCGTCTGATTCTTGGGATTCTGGCTCTGCTATTCAGACTGTAGACGATTTGAAATATGCCATAAACGGTATATACGAAACCCAGACTGGTAATGTGAGTCAATTTGGTAACTATACAGGTGACTTTGGTCTGTTTGCTGACTTGAAGGGTAGTGATTATAAATGTGTAGGCGGTAATAATATGGCTACTGAAATTTCAAGATATCTAGCTACTTCTACCGGAAACTTACCAGATGCTATCTATCAGTTGTTCTATAAATCAATTGCTCGTACAAATAAGGTTATGGAGCAGGCTCAAGCTGCAGGACTTACTGGTGATGAAGTAAATGCTTGTTTGGGTGAACTTTATGCTTTGCGTGCCTTGTTTCACTTCGACCTAGCTCGTGTATATGCACAACTTCCTACTGTAGCAAAAAGCATGGATGATATGGGTATCGTATTGGCTACAAAAACTTTTGATTACACATTTGTGCCTGAACGTGCGACTTTGAAGCAGACTTACGAAACTATCTTGGCTGATTTGGATGAAGCCATTAAACTGATGGAGCCAATTGAAAGTACACACGATAAGAATAATACAACTGGTCATATGAACTATTGGGCAGCTTTGGCATTGCGTGCTCGTGTCAACCTGTATTTGGATGATGTAAATGTGAACGGTACTACTGAGCATAATAAACTGGCCTTGGCTGATGCAAAGAAAATTATCGAAGAAGGTCCGTATTCATTGTACAAATATGCAGACTATACTTCTGTATGGGCTAAAGAATTTACAGATGAAAGCATTTTTGAATTCCAGACTACTTCGCAGTATAACCCACAGCGTAACTCGTTGGGATATTATACAGACCCAAGTGGTTATGCTGAAGCTGCAATGAGTGACTCTTTTGTAGAAGATTTTGTGAAAAATCCAGCTTATACAAAAGATATTCGTGTAAGCAGTGGAATGATTATGGAAGAAAGTTATGGTCCGAAACAGGAAAACAAAGCTTTCTATACTCAGAAATATCCGGGTCGTGATGGTCAGATTTACGTAAACAATGCAAAAGTATTCCGTTTGTCTGAAATCTATTTGATCGCTGCAGAAGCTGCTCTGAAAACCAATGATGAAACAGCAGCTGCCAAATATATCGATGATTTACGCAAGGAACGTATTGCAGACTATGTAGCAGGTTCTACTGCTAGTGTAACCATTGAGGATATTCTGACAGAACGTCGTCTGGAGTTGAATGGTGAAGGACACATGGCATGGGATATGTGGCGTAATGGAAAATCAATTAATAATCCGGTGAAGGGTGAAGTAAAACCGGGTGATAATATGGCTGTATTCCCGATTCCGCAAGCTAATATCAATGCTTCTCACGGAGCATTGAAACAGAATCCTGGATTCTAATAGAATAGGGGATTAATAATATAGGAGGAGTTAAAGCAGTTGGAGTTGAAAAATACTCTGACTACTTTAACTCCTTTTTTTATACCTCATACAGGAGGAAATGTTACTTATACAGTAAGTCGTCGATACAAGTAACGTTTGATGATTGTATAAAGAAAAAATTATATCTTTGCAAGACAAAGAAATACAAGAAACTGAATGAAAGAATTTGTGATATCAGAAGCACAGACCGAGAAGGCTGTGTTGGTTGGTTTGATTACTCAAACTCAAAATGAACGTAAAACAAATGAATATCTGGACGAACTGGCTTTTCTTGCAGAAACAGCCGGAGCGGAGGTTGTGAAGCGTTTTACTCAAAAGTTGGATACCCCCAGTTCTGTAACTTATGTCGGAAAAGGTAAATTGCAGGAAATAAAAGAATATCTGCTTGCTCAGGAAGAGGAAGAAAATGAAATTGGTATGGTGATTTTCGATGATGAGTTATCTGCTAAACAGATTAGAAACATCGAAAATGAATTGAAAGTAAAGATACTGGACCGTACTTCATTGATTCTGGATATATTTGCCATGCGTGCGCAGACTGCCAATGCCAAGACACAGGTAGAACTGGCACAATATAAATATATGTTGCCTCGTTTGCAGCGCTTGTGGACCCACTTGGAACGTCAGGGAGGTGGTTCCGGTGCAGGTGGAGGTAAAGGTTCGGTAGGTTTGCGTGGTCCGGGTGAAACTCAGCTGGAAATGGACCGTCGTATTATCTTGAACCGTATGTCTCTTCTCAAACAACGCTTGGCAGAGATTGATACGCAGAAGTCTACGCAAAGAAAGAATCGCGGACGCATGATTCGTGTGGCTTTGGTGGGCTATACAAACGTGGGAAAATCTACACTGATGAATCTGATGGCAAAAAGTGAGGTCTTTGCAGAAAATAAGCTTTTTGCTACGCTCGATACTACAGTCAGAAAAGTGATTATTGAAAACTTGCCTTTCTTGCTCTCCGATACAGTAGGATTTATCCGTAAACTTCCTACAGATTTGGTAGAATCATTCAAGTCGACATTGGATGAAGTGCGTGAGGCTGATTTGCTTTTGCATGTAGTTGATATTTCTCATCCGGATTTCGAAGAGCAGATTCAGGTGGTGGACAAGACAATTGCTGATCTTGGGGCAGGAGGTAAGCCGACTATGATTGTCTTCAATAAAATTGATGCATACACGTATGTGGAAAAAGCAGAAGATGATTTGACTCCGAAAACGAAGGAAAACATCACTTTGGAAGAACTGATGAATACCTGGATGGCGAGAATGAATGATAACTGTATCTTTATTTCAGCTCGTAATAAAACAAATATTGAAGAATTGAGAAATATTCTTTATAAGAAAGTCCGTGAACTCCATGTACAGAAGTACCCTTACAATGACTTTCTTTACCAAACGTACGACGAAGAATAATTGTGTTTAAAGTTATGAAATGGGCTTGGATATATTGTGTCTTGTGCCTGATTTGTTTGCATACACAGGCTGGAATTTATCATAAACGCGATATAAATAATCCTTGTTTTGTAACGTCAAATACCTCGCGCATAGAATTCAAGCGTCTGGTATTGACTGAGGAGCAGACTCAGGCAGATGCCGTATTTTATGGAACCCCAGGAGAGGTGGCGGTGATTTCATCGGATACTTATTTGACGTCTGGAACACAAAAATTTATGCTTCGGGAGTCTGATTGTTTGTCTATTGACGGACAGACTGAGCCGGAGCGGATTCCTGAATCGGGGAGAATGGAAGTGACTTTGTCTTTTGAGCCGATTCCAAGGGATGTACAGATTGTAGATTTTGTGTCGGAACAAGAAGGCTGGAAAATATGGGGGATACAGTTGAACGAAGCGGAACCTTATGTATATGTACCCAGTTTTCTGGAAACACAATATTTAACTCCTACTCCTTCTTTGCCGGAACCTCGTTTGCAGCCTGGAAGAACGATTATCAATGGATATATTTTGGGCTATTCGGAAGAGATGGAAATGGAGGTAGTCTTCCGTCATGCCGACTGGCTTTTTCCAAATGATTGGGGAAGGAATGTGAAAGTACGTCAGGATGGCTCTTTCCATATTGAAGCAGAACTTTTGATGGCAGGTGGTGCCAAGTTGCAAATCAATTGCGCTCAGTTGGATTTGTTTCTTGTACCGGGTGAGGAGATGACTGTGTATATCCATCTGCCTCGTTTGAGCATGTCTGCATCTCGGGTTCTGTCGCATCTTTATCGTGACAAGCAGAAAGCCTGGTTTGATGGCGGAGAGAAAAATTTGAACACCGAATTGGCTAGATGGGGATATCCGCTTGTGGCCGATTCTGACAAACATATGAATAAATTGTTGACTTCTCTTCATCATCATAAGGAGGCCGGAAAAGGATATAAGGAGTATGTGGAGACGAATCTTCTGCTCGATAGTTATATTCGTGGAACAAAGCAGGGGGAGGTGAAAGAGGAAGTTGTGTCTCCTTATGCATGGTATGGATATGACTATGCTGATTATGCTTCTCTTTTGTATAATAATAGACAACCCCAGTCTGAAATGTGGAAGGAAGTGGTTTTGGCTAAATCGGTATGCAGTAATCTGATTAAAAACCGTAAATTAGAATCATCTGATAAAAAGGTGATGAAAGGGTTTCATCAGACAGAGTTGTGTACTTATATTAATAAGAAAGCAGAAATCATAGAATCTATCACCCGTCAGAATAAAGCAGAAGATGGATATGTAATAGCGGAACTTGATTCTTTGGTCTCTGGGGCAGATATTTTACCGTCTATTATATCTTCTTATAGAGGGAAAGCTGTTCTTATTGATTTTTGGGCTACATGGTGTGGACCCTGTAGGAGAAGCATGTGGGCGATGCGTTCGTTGCGTAAGGATATGATTTCTAAGGATGTAGTATATGTGTATGTTACAGGTCCCTCTTCTCCGGAAGATATTTGGAAAACAGCGATTACAGAGATAAAAGGTGTACATTATAGATTGACACAAAGTCAGTGGGACTATTTATGTCGGACGTATGGTATAAAAGGTATTCCCGGTTATATCATTATAAGTTACGATGGGAAATTACAAGATCGTTACGTAGGATTTCCCGGAGTGGATGTATTACAAAAAGATTTGTTGCGCGCTTCCGGCCAGTAAGGCTGGGAGCGTTGCTTTTTTAGAAGTGTTTATTAAAAATTTTATGGGAAGAAAGGCTGGATACGGATGTATGATATTTTTCTGTATATGATAATAGAGGAATAGTTGTTGAATCATAAAAAGAAGAATAGTCATCTGTATGGAGACGATTATATATTCTAGAAAAATCACGGTTTTCGGTGAGTCTGTTATCGTTAAAACTATCTTTTTTTGTGATAAAAATAAAGGAAATCACTAGGCAAATAAGAAGGATGTTGTGTTGAGTTTAATGTCAAAAGTATTAAAAATATAAATTAAATGAAAAATAAAAAAGCAACAGTTTTATTGGTTGATGATCATGCTTTGATTTTGCAAGGTCTTCAATCTGTAATTTCAGAAATGCCTGAAATAGGAGAGGTAAGCCTTGCTTCTTCTGGTAATGAAGTACTTTTGATGCTTGAAAAGAGATCTTTCGATTTATATATTTTAGATCTTGAACTTCCGGATATGGATGGTCTTACTTTATTGAAAAAAATTAGTCAAAGGTATCCGGAAGCCCATATTATAGTGAATACGATGCATGAGGAGCCTTGGATAGTCAGGAAAATTATGCAGCAGAATTTAAATGGGATTGTCTTTAAGTCGTCTGAGGTTTCAGAACTGGTAGATGCAGTGAGGATTGTATTACAGGGAGGTATTTATTTCTGTCGAGAATTTAAAGAGTTTGAACTACAGTCGGCAAAAAGACGGAAAGAGATGGCTGAAAGTGGTATGTGGTTAACACAGCGTGAAAAAGAAGTACTTAAGGAAATTGCAGTAGGTAAGCAGACTCGTGAAATAGCAGAGTGCTTACATGTTTCGGTCAATACAGTTGAGACTCACCGTAAGAGTCTTATGATGAAACTCGAAGCCCGTAATGCTGTAGATTTGGTTATAAAAGCGATTCGTTTAGGATTGGTTCAAGTAGAAAGGTAAGGTTTTTATTGATTGCAGTGGAAGAAAATAGGATAAAAACAGTTTACTTATAATTGGAGTTTTACTTCTTTCCTGAACATAAACTAAATCCCCTAATAAACTCTGTCTATTAGGGGATTTAGTTTATTAATGAAAATTCGTGCGCATGATAGGACTCGAACCTACACGTCTCACGACACCAGATCCTAAGTCTGGCGCGGCTACCAATTACGCCACATGCGCTAGAAATTCTCTTTTGCGAGTGCAAATATAGATGATATTTTTATTTTTACCAAATATTGAGGTTATTTCTTTAATAAATTACATGCAGTTTCTATAATTGTATCTTTCCCGCGTTGTATATCTTCCGTAGTCATGTCTACTTTTACATCAGGGTCGATACCAAATTCCAGCTGATTCATTTGAGGATCGAACATCGGACTTGCAGAGAAGCGGATAGACCATCCGTTGGGGATTTCGGAACTGAAAGGAAGTCCGGAGCCTCCTCCGGTTTTGTCTCCGATTATAGTGACATTAGGAAATTGCTTCATGGAGTTCACAAAGTCATTCGTGGCACTATACGATCTGCGGTTTGTCAGTACTGCCACTTTTTTCTGCCAGCGTATGCCGTCGGAGGGCTCTATATACACTTCTTTAGGAGTTGAAAAATCATTGTGGCCAGGACCGGTTTTATGACACATATAACCTACTAATGTTTTTTCGTTGGTGAAGCGGGCAGCCAACTTTTGGGCAGTAGTCAGATTACCCCCTCCGTTGTTTCGTACATCAACAATCAGTCCATCGCATAAGCGGAGTTCGTATAGAGTCTGGTCCAAATTACCGTCTCCTATTCCGTTTGAAAAACTTGAGCAATAAATATAGCCTATGTTGTTTTCCAGTATCTGATAAGTCAGTCCGGAAGAGTTTACGTAATCTTTTTTCAGATAGATGCTTTGTATACTGTCGCTGAAGTTTCGGGGATAGCTGTCGAACCAGGCTCTGTATTGCGAAGTAGCCAGTGCGGAACTCAGATTCACATGGCCGTCGCGTAATTCGTTCACCATATCCGAGAGTACTTCAAACAACTCGGCAGAAGTCATCGAAGGAGTGATTCTTTGTGCATAGCGGCTATGCACTTCATTCCAGTCTAATCCGTATTCCTGATTTTTATAGTCAAGAAAACAATACTGTTCGTCAATGATTTTCCAAAGCGATTCAAAATTAGATTCCGGAGTATTACCGGATACATCTTCACGAATGCATGAAGGGAAAAACATTCCGGATACGAATATAAATAGGAGCAATATATGTTTCATAAGTTAAAAAGGAGTTACTTTTTCGGGCATGCTTATTTTATTTTTTCCTTTTAGTAAGTAAAGGTTGCGTACGAAACCAATCATGAAGTCGTGTGAGTAGGAGTGAGTCTTCAGATTGTTTACCTTAGATTGCTGAATGTCGCACAGGTAACCGACCCTCATAATGGTTTTCCGTATCGGAAAATCAAGCGTGATGAGCTGTCGGAGCGAGGGGGCATTATGCAGGGAAGTAAACAATACATTCTTCCCTCCATTATTCAGTGAAAATATTTCGTAGTACGATTCTCCATATTCCGGTGAAAACATGACACCCATCAAAGGAAGATTAGCCTGATAGCGTAATACAAAAGGGTATTGTCTGATATGGAATTTGTATATGGCCATTCCGGATGCAGCAATACTTCCATATGCTTTGGCCTGGGCCGGATTATTGGAGTTGCGTTCGTTGTAGATGACTCCTCCGTTCAGGTCGATCATGGGACCTGCCAGAATCTTGAACTGATCGCTGATGCGGAACTGGTAATGCAGGGCATAACTCCAGTTAATAAGTCCGTAATACATTTTGGCTGTCTGGGAAATATTTTCCGTATATGAGGCTTGGACTTGAAAGATGCTTTGTGTAGATACGTTTCCCTTCATTAAGCGGGTCATTCTCATCCGTTCGTGCATAATACGAATTTCCGGGCCTGTATATTCCAGTGGAGTGAGATAAGTGTCCAGTACATTGTTATATCCAGCTCCAAAAAGTGTAGAGCGCATGACGTAGCGGGTTGCTTGTAGACTGTCTTCCTGTGCATGGGCCGGAAGGAAGAAAAGCAATCCCAGTATAAAAGCAAGTAAGGTTTGTTTCATGCGGATAGCTGTTAAAATAAATTCATTTGTCCGTTTTCTTCGGCAGGATATTCACTCTCGCTGTTATCCGGCGCAGCATTACTCTCTTCTTCTGTTGTTTCTTCAGGTTCTGGCATACGAGTGGGTTCCAGTTCTTCAATACTCTCCGTGTTGAAGTTGGTTATTCTCTTACCTTTGGCTTTGAAGCTTCTCACAATGGTGAAATCGGCTGCTTCAAATTCTACCGGCTGTTTGCCGCTGTCTTCTCCTCCAAATACAACCTTTACACGAGGATAGACCTCTCCCGACAGAAATACCAGTTGGCTGCGTTTGTTTTCTCCGATATAATTTTGTCGTTTGATGACCGGTTCAAAACAGAAACGCTTCAAGTACGGATAGTTTTGCTGGTCGGCATCGTAAATTACCGCGGTCCAGACTTTATCCGGATTGAATTTTTCTATAATTTGTATGTTGGCATCATAATGGTTGTTCAAGTCAAAATCGGTAGTATAGAACTCGCCGTTCTTCAGCACGACCAGAATACGTTCGTCACTTTGGAATTCACCAAGGAACTGTCCGCGTCCGTCGTAGTTCAGTCGCAATACATCATGGTCGAACCATACCTTACGTCCTCCCAAGGTAGATCCTCCCCGATGTTTTAATGTAATTTTGTGTACTTCAAAGCGGGTCAGTTTGGTTCCTATTGTCTGTCTTCCCTTGATGCTGACCTGGCTGAAATCTTTTTCGAATACCAGTTTCTTGATACGGGGATTAGGACGAAGCATCACTTTAATGACTTCGGCTTCTCCGTTAGGGTTGGCTGTAAAGTAGACAATTTTCGAACCAAGTGTTCCTTGTGTCAGATTATATTCGCGGTCGCGTACTACAGACGTTATGTTAAATCGCTTGATGTAGTAGAAACCATCTTTTCCATCCCGATAGATTACATTGTATATTGTACGTTTGTCGTTTTTCTTGAACACATTAACGTACAAGATGTTTTTGCCCACAAACAGTTTGTCAGCTATACGTACAATTTTATATTTTCCGTCTTTATAGAAGATAATGACGTCGTCTATGTCCGAGCAGTTGCATACGAATTCGTCTTTTTTCAGTCCTGTACCGATGAAACCTTCGTCGCGGTTGATGTACAGTTTTTCATTGGCTTCTGCTACCTTGGTTGCCACAATGGTGTCGAAGTTGCGTATTTCGGTCCGACGCGGATAATTCTTTCCATATTTTTCCTGAATCCGTCTGTACCAGTCGATGGTATATTCTGTGATATGAGCCAGGTGATTATCAATTTCTTCTATCTCAGCCTTCAGTCGTGCAATTTGTTCGTCAGCTTTATCTTTGTTGAACTTCAGAATACGTGCCATCTTGATTTCCATCAGTTTCAAGATGTCTTCTTTGGTTACTTCACGTACAAACTGAGGATAGAAAGGAGTCAGTCGTTCGTCAATGTGTTCGCAAGCCGCATCCATATTTTCAGCCTGTTCGAAGCGTTTATCCTTATAGATACGTTCTTCGATGAAGATCTTTTCCAGTGAAGCGAAATGCAAGGCTTCCAGAGTTTCTCCTTTCTGGATGTTCAGCTCCTGGCGTAACAGGTCGAGGGTATTGTCGACTGATTTCTTTAAGATATCGCTCACCGAAAGAAAGTGAGGCTTTTTATTGTCTATCACACAACAGTTGGGAGAGATACTTACCTCACAGTCGGTAAAGGCATACAAGGCATCCAGCGTCTTGTCCGAAGACACGCCGGGAGCCAGATGAACCAGAATTTCTACCTTCCCGGCTGTATTGTCATCTACTTTACGTACCTTGATTTTACCTTTTTCAATGGCTTTCAATATGGAGTCGATCAGTGAAGAAGTCGTCTTTCCATATGGAATTTCGCTGATGCACAATGTCTTGTTGTCTATCTTTGAAATCTTGGCACGTACACGTACCGCGCCTCCTCGTTCTCCATCATTGTAACGTGATACATCGATGGAACCTCCTGTCTGGAAGTCCGGATAAAGTTGGAAAGACTCTCCGTGCAAATAAGCAATGGCTGCTTCGCACAGTTCGTTGAAGTTATGAGGCAGAATTTTGGAAGATAAACCTACGGCAATACCTTCCACTCCTTGAGCGAGCAGGAGCGGAAACTTGACAGGAAGAGTAACCGGCTCTCTGTTTCGGCCGTCGTACGAGGCCTGCCATTCCGTAGTTTTGGGGTTGAAGACCACATCCAATGCAAATTTCGATAAACGTGCCTCAATGTAACGGGGAGCTGCTGCGCTGTCTCCCGTGAGAATATTTCCCCAGTTTCCCTGACAGTCTATCAGTAACTCTTTCTGTCCTAACTGTACCAACGCATCTCCGATGGAAGCATCACCGTGAGGATGAAACTGCATGGTGTGACCTACGATATTAGCCACCTTGTTATAGCGTCCGTCGTCCAGTCTCTTCATAGAGTGTAGGATACGGCGTTGTACAGGTTTCAGACCATCGTTTATATGCGGTACTGCACGTTCCAGAATCACATACGATGCATAGTCGAGAAACCAGTTCTGGTACATTCCGCTCAACTGATGTTTTACGTTTTCGTCTGTCTGGTCTACCGGCTTGTAATCTGAATGTTCTTCTTTTTCAGGTGTGTTTGTTTCTTCTCTATCCAATATGTCTTCGCTCATAAAATATCTGCTCAAAAAATATAAGTTCAAGCAAAGATACAGAAAAACAAAGAGTAGGACGAATTTTTTTGAAGAAAGTTGTGATGTACTAAGTTGTAGATAGTGGTCTTATAATGTGAATTATACTCTATCTTAATATAATATATTAATTGTATTAGTTGTCTTCTATAATTGACGGCGGCGATTGTATAATCAACCTCGCCGATTATATAATCAGTGTCGACGGATTATAAATCGACGACGTTGGATATAGCTTGTAATTTATGGCAGAAAGTAATAACAGTATTTCTCTTGTCATTACCCTTCCACATTGTCTTGTATGGCTTGCGGATGATCCTCTCTCATTCCCTTCAATACTCCTATGGTGAGTGGAATGGCTAGAAGGAATGAACATAAATCGGCAGCAGCCTGACACATTTCAACTCCTTGCAAGCCAAGAAGGTAAGGAAGTATCAGTATAAATGGAATGAAAAACAATCCCTGACGGGCCGATGACAGAATTACGGCACGTACCGGTTTACGGATGGTTTGCAACAACATATTACAAAGAATAACCCATGTGCCTAAGGGGAGGGTGATGAGTTGCCAGCGTAGAGCACGGGCGCCAATTTCAATCACTTGTGCATCCTCTTTTCTGAACCACGATACAATTTCCGGAGCGTAGATGTAGCCGATAATGGAACAGATACTTAAAAAAATCACTCCAAGCTTAATACAGAACCAAAATCCGTGTCGTACACGAGTGTAAAATCCTGCTCCATAATTGAAACCACATACCGGTTGAAATCCCTGTCCGAATCCGATGACAAAAGAGTTGATAAACATGCAGATACGAGTTACGATAGACATACCGGCAATTGCCGCATCACCATATCTTCCTGCTGCTACATTCAGTAAAATTGTAGCTGTACTGGCCAGGCCCTGACGGCAGAGAGAAGGACTTCCTCCATATAGAATTTCTTTCAATAAAGAAAGTTTAGGAGTAAAATTACTGAAACGTATCCGGATGTTTTCTCCTTTTCTATCCATATAGAGTAGAATAATAAAGCTGCATATCTGGCTTGCCAAAGTAGCAATGCCGGCTCCGGCAATTCCCATATCGAAGACGAAAATCAAAAGCGGATCCAGTCCGATGTTGAGTACAGCACCTACGATGATTCCAATCATGGCATATACTGCATTGCCCTGAAAACGCATTTGGTTGTTCAATACCAGTGAAGAAGCCATAAACGGAGCACCTAAAAGGATAATACCTAAATAAGTTTCCGAGTAGGGGAGGATGGTAGAAGTAGACCCCAAGGCTTTGCAGATGGGACTCAGGAAAATCAGTCCAAACACAGTAATAAGCGTGCCGGCTATGAAGGCACAGAAGAAACCGGTAGAAGCCATTTTTTCTGCACTTTGATATTCGCGTGCACCCAGTTTGCGTGAGATATAGTTGCCAGAACCGTGTCCGAAAAAGAATCCGAAAGCCTGGATAATGGCCATGACAGAAAAAGAAATACCAACAGCTGCGGTAGACTGGGTATTGATTTTCCCGACGAAATAGGTGTCGGCCATTACATAAAAAGAGGTGATTAACATACTGATGATGGTGGGAACAGCAAGCGAACCAATCAGACGAGGGACCGGAGCTGTAGTCATCAATGTGTATTTATCGATGTTTTTTTGTTTCATAAGATCGTTTTTCTACTTGCAAAAGTAGGAAAAAAAGATAAATTAAGAGACTAACATCTTTTATTTACTTATAAATATTTATCTTTGTGCCCTACTACATAGACAAATAACTATAAGAAATTAAATAAAACTAAGAAAATGGCACAAGAAGACGTTTTTAAAAAGCTGGTTTCACATTGTAAAGAATATGGTTTTGTATTCCCGTCAAGCGACATCTATGATGGACTTGGTGCCGTATACGATTACGGACAGATGGGTGTGGAACTGAAAAACAATATCAAACAATATTGGTGGCAAAGCATGGTGTTGCTGCACGAAAACATCGTAGGTATTGATTCGGCTATTTTTATGCACCCTACTATTTGGAAGGCATCCGGACACGTAGATGCATTCAATGACCCATTGATTGATAACCGTGATTCGAAAAAACGTTATCGTGCCGATGTCTTGATTGAAGACCAGATTGCAAAGTATGATGAAAAAATAAATAAGGAAGTAGCGAAAGCAGCGAAACGCTTTGGTGAAGCATTCGATGAACAGCAGTTCCGTACAACCAACCCTCGTGTGTTGGAACACCAGGCTAAACGCGATGCGTTGCACGAACGCTTTGCGGCTGCAATGAATGCAAACGACTTGAATGAATTGCGTCAGATTATTATTGATGAAGAAATCGTTTGCCCTATTTCTGGTACTAAGAACTGGACAGAAGTACGTCAGTTCAACTTGATGTTTACTACAGAAATGGGTTCTACTGCAGATGGTGCAATGAAAGTATACTTGCGCCCGGAAACAGCTCAGGGTATTTTTGTGAACTATCTGAACGTACAGAAGACTGGACGTATGAAGATTCCGTTCGGTATTGCACAGATTGGTAAGGCATTCCGTAACGAAATCGTTGCCCGTCAGTTCATTTTCCGTATGCGTGAATTCGAGCAGATGGAAATGCAGTTCTTCGTAAAACCGGGTACTGAACTTGAATGGTTCAAGACATGGAAAGAAACTCGTCTGAAATGGCACAAGGCACTGGGCTTCGGTGATGATCATTATCGTTTCCATGACCATGAAAAACTGGCTCACTACGCCAATGCCGCTACCGACATTGAATTCCTGATGCCATTCGGATTCAAAGAAGTAGAAGGTATTCATAGCCGTACTAACTTCGACCTTAGCCAGCATGAAAAATTCTCTGGTAAGAGCATCAAGTACTTCGATCCGGAAATCAACGAATCATACACTCCGTATGTAATTGAAACTTCTATCGGTGTAGACCGTATGTTCTTGAGTGTGATGAGTGCTGCTTATACAGAAGAAACTTTGGAAAACGGAGAAAGCCGTGTTGTTTTGAAATTGCCTGCAGCATTGGCTCCGGTGAAATTGGCCGTAATGCCGTTGGTAAAGAAAGACGGTCTGCCTGAAAAAGCACGTGAAATCATCAACGACCTGAAGTTCCACTTCAACTGTCAGTACGATGAAAAAGACAGTATCGGAAAACGTTACCGTCGTCAGGATGCAATCGGTACTCCGTACTGTATTACCATCGACCACCAGACACTGGAAGACAACTGCGTGACATTGCGTAACCGCGATACCATGCAGCAGGAACGTGTGGCTATTGCCGATTTGAATAATATTATTGCCGACAAGGTAAGCATTACCAGTCTGCTGAAAACATTGCAATAATTGATACTGCAACATGAATAAGAAGATTTTTGGATTTGTTGTACTATGTTTCATGCTTTCTTTTGCCTTTGTGGCATGCAACAACGATGACGAAACTCCGGATTCTAATAGTGAATGGGCTTTGTTCAATGACTATTATCTGGATTCTATCGCTGCCGAAGCAAAGGCTAACAGACTGCCTGGAGATTTGAACAACAGTAAGGTGACAACCATAGAAAAGGATAAGTGGAGTATTAAGAGCTATGCTGTCCAACCGGAAGAAGATCTTACTTTTACCCCTAACAAATTGCAGCAGGTGTATATCAAATGGATAAAAGATTATCGTGAGGATCCTCAGGAATGTATTTATCCGTTGTATACAGATTCTGTAAAGATCAGTTATAAGGGTAAGTATGTGACTGGAGAAGTTTTCGACAGTAACTATTCCGGTGAATTTAATCCGGAAATAGCAGAGCCGACTACAATGGCACTTTCCGGTTTGATTCAAGGATGGGCTGCTGCACTGATTTATATGCCTGTGGGTACAAGAGCCGAACTGTATATTCCTTATACAATGGGGTATGGTGTATACGGACAGGGTGATATACCGGGTTATACTACTTTGGTGTTCGACCTTTATTTGGATGGAGTGATTCACCCAGCAGGTCCGGACGACCGGAAGCTGAAAGCTGCCGTGTCGGACGAAGACAAACAGTAATACTCACTTTGATAAAATAATAAGAATCCGGTTTTTCTCTTTTTCCTGTCGAGGAAAGGAAAAGAGGAAAACCGGATTCTTGTCTTTTGTCTGAAACCTTCTTGAAGGTAAAAAACCTGACTTGTATCGTGGGCTTGCGATACAAGTATCGAGAGCTGACGATACAAGTCACGTTGCCTCACGATACAAGTCACGTAAACAGATGGTATTTGATTGGATATTTCAGCACATTGCAACCCCGTTGCATGGTTTTTATTTGGAGGGCAAAAACGAAAGTCTTATCTTTGCGTGTGAAAAAATAATAAGATAACCGAAGTATGAAGAAAAGAATGTGGGCCTATATTTTGCTGACCGTTTGCATCCTGATGCAAGTGGCCGAGGTTTTTCCGCATCATCATCATGCAGGTTATTATTGTCTGGCTCCCGATCTGGTACATGCGGCCCGTACAGAAACTTGTGCTGACCACATGCATCACTCCGATGATACCGACCGACATACATGCGGAGCCGACTGTATTGCGAATTTCCAATGTTCGGTTTCGAATAAAGATATTGTGCATATTGCACCCGATCATTCTTTTTATTTTCTTTTTTATTCATTTTTAGACTGTGCCGAACTTCTGGCTCCCTGGGCGAACAGAAAACCTGAGAAAACAGTCTTCTCTTATGTAAACAGCCTGTATACGTGCGCTTTTGTGCGTAGTACGGGACTTCGTGCACCTCCTGCTGTATTTGTTTAAGCATTAATTTCGATACAGAGTCTTATGTCTCTCTGTATTTCAAATCATTTTTTATTCTGAGTGTTTGCGTTCTTATTGGAGATTGCAGGCTCGGATACGTATATCGTTTTCTATTGAATTTAATTGTATTATAATCTATGAAAAAGAAACATATTTTAGGAGGGGTGCTGATGGTATGCCTGTCGGCTTCTTGTATGCACCATGCGTCACACGATCATGATCACGAGCATGAACATGAGGGGGAAAAAGTAGAGGCTGCACACGAACATCATTCCGATGAAATTGTATTAACTCCCGAAAAGGCTGAGGCTGCCGGTGTAGAAGTGGAAACAGTACAGCCTGCACCATTCCGCCGGAGTATTCTGACGCACGGACAGATTCTGGCTGCACAAGGAGATGAGGCGACTGTGGTAGCAGGAGTATCGGGTATCGTGACCTTTACGCATAATATAGCCGAAGGTGTGCAGGTAGCAAAAGGAGCAGAGCTGATGAGTATCTCAGCACGTAATGTGCAGGATGGAGATCCGGTTACTCGTGCACGGGTAGCATACGAAACCGCACAGAAAGAGTACGAACGTGCTCAAAAGTTGGTAGCAGATCGGATTGTGTCGCAGAAAGATTTTGAGACTGTCCGTGAAAAGTATGAGAATGCCCGTATTGCTTATGAAGCGCTTTCTCCCGATAAAAAAGGAAAAGGAGTAGCTGTATTGGCTCCGCTGGCAGGTTATGTAAAAACTTGTCTGGTAAAAGAAGGGGATTATGTAACGGTAGGTCAGCCGCTTATGAGTATTACTCAAACCCGTCGCCTGAGACTGCGTGCCGATTTGTCCGAACGTTATTACCCGCAGTTGAGCTCCATTTCTTCTGCCAACTTCAAGACCTGTTATAACGACCGTGTGTTTGAACTGGATAAAATGGATGGCCGTCTGCTTACTTATGGCAAGTCGCTGGGCGATGCTTCTTTCTATATTCCGGTTACGTTTGAATTCAACAATCAGGGAAATATCCTTCCCGGTTCGTTTGTAGAAGTTTACCTTCTTTCCAATGAAATACCTGATGTCATTACTATTCCTCAGAGTGCACTGACCGAGGAACAAGGATTGTATTTTGTCTATGTCCGTATGGATGCGGAATGCTACAGAAAACAGGAAGTGAAACTGGGTACAACCAACGGCAAGCGTGTAGAAATACTCTCCGGCTTGAAGAGTGGAGATGTGGTTGTGACAAAGGGTGCCATTCATGTGAAACTGGCTTCGGCTTCGAATGCAATTCCAGGACATACTCATAATCATTAATGATTGGGGAAAGCAATTGATTGGAGTAGGTGAGTGGATGAGCTACGCGTGCTTCTCTTTGTAGGAGCATGAACAGAACTCATAAACTTACACGCTCAAAAAAACTAAAAACAGAATATTTATGCTGAATAAGATTATACATTTTTCATTGCATAACCGACTTTTGGTGTTGGTTGCTTCTGTGCTGTTGCTGATAGGGGGAACCTATACGGCTTTTCATACAGAAGTGGATGTCTTTCCTGATTTGAATGCTCCTACCGTAGTTATCATGACAGAAGCCGGAGGTATGGCAGCCGAAGAGGTGGAACAGTTGGTTACATTCCCTATCGAGACAGCTGTAAACGGGGCAACGGGGGTACGCCGTGTGCGTTCTTCGTCTACTACCGGATTCTCTGTGGTATGGGTAGAATTCGACTGGGATACCGATGTGTATCTTGCCCGTCAGATTGTGTCGGAAAAGATAGCTGCAGTGGGTGAGAGTTTACCCGAATATGTAGGAAATCCCACTTTAGGTCCCCAGTCTTCTATTCTGGGTGAGTTGCTGATTGTAGGACTTACAGCAGACAGTACCTCAATGCTCGATTTGCGTACAATTGCAGACTGGACCATCCGTCCCCGTTTGCTGTCTACCGGAGGTGTGGCGCAGGTAGCTGTGTTGGGAGGAGATATCAAGGAATACCAGATTCTGATTCATCCGGAGCGTATGCGTCATTATGGAGTGACTTTGGGAGAAGTCATGGAGGTAACCCGCTCGATGAACCAGAACACAAACGGGGGTGTAATTTACGAATACGGCAATGAATACATTGTACGCGGAGTGATTTCTACCGATGAGATTCAGAAGATGAAGCGTACTATGGTGAAGTACGTGGAGGGAGATCCTGTCATGTTGGAAGATGTTGCTGATGTACAGATTGGTGCACAGCAGCCTAAACTGGGACTCGCTTCCGAAAAGGGTAAACCGGCAGTGCTGATTACAGTCACCAAGCAGCCTAATACTGGAACCATTGAACTGACAGAACAACTGGAGGCAGCTTTGAAGGATCTGCAGAAGAATCTTCCGCCCGATGTGAAGGTCTCTACCGACATATTCCGTCAGTCTCGTTTTATCGAAAACTCAATCAGCAATGTACAGAGCTCTTTGTACGAGGGAGCCATCTTTGTAATTATTGTGCTTTTCCTGTTCCTGGCCAATACACGTACTACACTTATTTCTTTGGTAACACTGCCTTTGTCTTTGGTGGTAGCGATTTTGGTACTTCACTACATGGGACTTAGTATCAATACCATGAGTTTGGGAGGTATGGCTATTGCTATCGGTTCGCTGGTCGATGATGCCATAGTGGATGTAGAAAACGTATGGAAGCATTTGCGTGAAAACAGAATGCTGCCTGTGGCAGAGCGCCGTCCGATACGTGAGGTTGTCTTCAACGCTTCACGTGAGGTACGTATGCCTATCTTGAATTCTACTCTGATTATTATAGTCAGCTTTGTTCCTCTGTTTTTCCTGAGCGGAATGGAAGGACGTATGCTGGTTCCGCTGGGAGTTGCCTTTATTGTATCCTTGTTTGCTTCTACTGTAGTGGCTCTGACTTTGACTCCTGTTCTGTGCAGTTATTTGCTGGGAGGTAAAACCTTGGAAAAAGGGTTGCCAAAGGAGGCTTTTCTTGCAGTCTGGTTGAAGAAGCATTATGAAGCAAGTCTGTGCTGGGCATTGGAACATAAGAAAGTGGTGCTTGGATTTACAGGGGCTTTATTTGTAGTTGCGCTAGGCAGTTTTTTTACATTAGGAAGTAGCTTCCTGCCTCCGTTCAACGAAGGTTCGTTCACAATTAATGTGAGCTCCATGCCAGGTATATCACTGGAGGAATCGGATAAGATTGGACGCCAGGCAGAAGAATTGCTGATGACAATTCCTGAAATTCAGACAGTAGCTCGTAAGACCGGTCGTGCTGAATTGGATGAGCATGCACTGGGAGTAAACGTATCCGAAATAGAAGCACCTTTTGAATTAAAGGATCGCTCGCATGCAGAGTTGCTGGAGGAAGTTCGTCATAAGCTCTCTGTACTTACCGGAGCCAATATCGAAATAGGACAGCCTATCAGTCACCGTATCGATGCCATGTTGAGTGGTACACAGGCCAGCATTGCCATCAAGTTGTTTGGAGACGACTTGAACCGGATGTTTGCTTTGGGTAATCAGATAAAGGCTGCCATCAGTGATGTAGAAGGTATTGCCGACCTGAACGTGGAACAGCAGATAGAACGTCCGGAGCTGAAGATTGTTCCCCGTCGCGAAGCTTTGGCCAAATACGGTATGTCGTTGCCGCAGTTTAATGAGTTTGTTACTGTCTGCATGGCAGGTGAAGTGGTATCGCAAGTGTATGAAAAGGGAAAGGCCTTCAATCTGATAGTCCGTTCGGCAGAAGAAGACAGAGGAGAAATAGAACGTGTGAAAGACCTGATGATTGATACCGGAAAGGGAAACAAAGTTCCTTTGTCGTATGTAGCAGATGTGGTATCGTCTATGGGACCCAATACCATCAATAGAGAGAATGTAAAGCGTAAGATTGTTATTTCTGCCAATACAAGCGGACGCGATTTACGCAGTGTGGTAAATGATATCCGCGAAAGAGTGGATAAGGAAATCAGTTTGCCGGAAGGGTATCATATCGAGTATGGTGGACAGTTTGAAAGCGAACAGGCTGCAAGTCGTATTCTGATGCTGGCTTCACTGATGAGTATTGTGGTGATATTCCTTTTATTGTATGTGCAGTTTAAGAATGTGGCTCAAAGTGGAGTTATTCTGTTGAATCTTCCGTTGGCATTGATTGGAGGAGTGTTTGCTTTATTGTGTACGACGGGAGAAATGAGTATTCCGGCTATTATCGGTTTTATCTCTCTCTTTGGCATTGCTACCCGAAATGGTATGTTGCTGATCAGCCATTACAATTTGTTGCGTGAGGAGCAGCATATGGGAATCCGTGAAAGTATTGTACACGGTTCGCTGGATCGTCTGAATCCTATCCTGATGACGGCATTGTCATCGGCATTGGCACTTATTCCGCTTGCTTTGCGTGGAGATTTGCCGGGAAATGAAATACAGAGTCCGATGGCAAAGGTTATTCTGGGTGGTCTGCTGACCTCTACTTTCCTGAATGCCTTTATTATTCCTATTGTATATGAGTTAATGAATCGGAAAAAGTCAACTGTAAAAAAATAATGTTATGAGAAAACAATATATGATTGGGGTTGTGGGACTGTTTCTTGCCGGCAGTTTGCAGGCCCAGAATATAGCAGATGTCTTGCAGAGTATTGAGCGTAACAATAAAGAGCTGCAGGCACAGTTGCAACTGACAGAAGCTGCAAAGATGGAAGTTCAGACACAGAACAGTCTGTCGGATCCAACGATAGATTATAGTCCGTTTTTTGCAAAAGGAGTAGATGGAGTAGCCAGTTCGGAGCTGGTTGTTTCACAGGAATTTGATTTTCCTACTCTGTATGCAGCACGCAGACAGTCGGGAAAATTGCAACAGGAAGTATTGGACAGACAGCAGCAGGCTGTCCGTCGTAGCATACTTTTGGATGCCAAAAATCTGTGTCTGGATTTGATACGTCTGAATCAGGAGAAAGCTCTGCTGGATGCCCGTAAGAAAAATGCTGATGAACTGCTTACTTTGTTCGAAAAGCGTCTTCAGGAAGGGGATGCCGGAATACTTGAGGTCAATAAAATAAAAATGGAACGGATGAATGTGCAGACTGAGGTTACTCAGAATAATGCCGCACACCGTACCGCTTTACAGTCGCTGTTGGCAATGAACGGTAACTTGCCTTTGGAGTTTACTGCTGATACTTATCCGCAGATAGAAAAAATAAGCGATTACAATGCTTTGTACGATGAAATTATGCTGACTGATGCTGATTTATTGGCTTCGGATGCGGCTGCTCGTGCTGCTGCCAAAGAGGTAAGTGTAAACAAGCAAAACTGGTTGCCTAAGCTTTCGGTTGGCTACCGCCGGAATACTTCTTTGGATGAAAAGAGTAACGGATTTCTTATTGGAGGGAGTATTCCTCTGTTCTCCAACCGGAAAAAAGTGAAGATTGCCCGTGCCCAGGAAGTAGGAGCTCGCTTACAGTTGGATAACGCACGTTTGCAGGCAGAAGCAACGGTACAGAGCCGTTATAATGAAGTACTGCAATTGCAGGAAGCAATGAAAGCATACGATGTACCTTTGATGCACGAAACGCTGGATATGTTGAAACAGGCTGTTATGGCTGGGCAACTATCTATTATTGAATATTATGTAGAGGTAGACGGAGTATACCGCAATCTTCAAGCTTATATTCAGATAGAAAATCAATATCAGAAACTGATGGCTGATATTTATAAAAACAGGTTATAGGCTGTAAAATTCTCGGTTTTTGTGGCATTTCCGATGGAAAAGCCACGTAGTATAACATTAAATGTAGAATAAATCGTATATTTACATAAATATACGATTGTTATGCTACGACTTACTGTATTATGCCTGACAATCCTCACTTTTATTAACTTGTTTTCTCAAACTCATGTGATAGAAGAAGTTGATAAAAGGGGGATTATTTCTGATTCGACAGAAATTTCTGCTCATGATTCTTTACAAACTGAAAAAACAGGTTTCTTAAAGAAATTTCTAGCTTATTTCAATGATGCCAACAAGGAAAAAAGTGATAAAAAATTTGATTTCAGCATCATTGGAGGACCTCATTATTCTACTGATACCAAACTGGGTATCGGGTTGGTTGCGGCCGGATTGTATCGGACAGACCGTGCAGATTCTCTTCTTCCTCCTTCCAATGTTTCCTTGTACGGAGATGTTTCTACTGTAGGCTTCTATTTGCTGGGAGTGAGAGGTACTCATTTGTTCCCGAAAGACCGCTATCGCTTTAATTATAATCTTTATTTTTTCTCTTTTCCGAGCCTTTATTGGGGAACGGGGTATGATAATGGAGCTAATGACGATAACGAAAGTGAATATAAACGCTTTCAAGCTCAGGTTAAACTGGATTTTATGTTCCGCGTCAGTTCCAATCTCTATGTAGGACCAACTTTTGCTTTTGACTACATTCGGGGGTATGATTTTGAAAAGCCGGAATTGTTAAATGGAATGGATCAGAAAACAATTGGCATTACTCCCGGGTTTTCTATAGTATATGATAGCAGAGATTTTCTGACTAATGCTTATAAAGGAATGTATGTACGTCTCGACCAGAGATTCAGTCCTTCGTTTTTAGGTAATGATTACGCTTTTAGTAGTACGGAACTTACTGCAAACTATTACAGACCGGTATGGAAGGGAGGTATATTGGCCGGACAGTTTCATACCCAATTGAATTATGGAGATCCTTTTTGGGGATTGATGGCTACACTGGGAAGTTCTTATTCCATGAGAGGGTATTATGAAGGAAGATATCGGGATAAATGTGCTATGGATGCACAAATAGAACTTCGTCAGCATGTATGGAAACGGAATGGTATAGCCGTATGGGTAGGAGGTGGTACAGTCTTTCCCGAATTTTCTGCTCTGAGATGGAAACATTTACTACCCAATTATGGTGTCGGTTATCGTTGGGAGTTTAAGAAAAGAGTGAATGTAAGGTTAGATTTAGGATTTGGCAGGCACCAGACCGGGTTTATTTTTAATATAAATGAAGCTTTTTAGCAATATGAAGAAGTGGTTTGAAGATCAAAGGAATTTATTTTACTGTTTTTTATTTGTTTTAATTGTACCCAATATATTGTTGTGTATTACCGAGCAGATGTCTGTTGGTGCGAAGCTGACCAATATTCTGTTACCGCTTGGATGCTATTATACGCTGATGACATTGTCGAGAAGCAGTGCTAAGATGGTGGGATATTTGTTTTTGTTTGTTTTTTTGGGAGCTTTTCAGATAGTCTTACTTTATTTGTTTGGAAAGTCGGTCATTGCTGTTGACATGTTTCTGAATCTGGTAACGACTAATTCCGCAGAAGCATTTGAATTATTAGACAATTTAATCCCCGCATTGGTGGTGGTGTTTTTATTATATATCCCTATAATTGTTTGGGGAATAATAAGCGTGGTACATAAAAGAACTGTTTCCGAAGATTTCCTTCGCAGACAGCGTAAAAAATCGGTATTGGGGCTTTTCTTAGGAGTTCTGGCTTTACTCTTGACAGTTTGGACTGATGAACAATATGAATTCAAGTCCGTTTTTTATCCGGTAAATGTGTGTTATAATGCATATTTGGCAGTACAGAGGGAGATTAAGACCGAGTCGTATGACCAGACCTCAAAAGACTTCTCTTTTCATGCATATTCTTCCCATGCAGAAGAGGAACGGGAAATTTATGTGATGGTTGTGGGGGAAACATCTCGTGCATTAAATTGGAAATTATATGGATATGACCGTGACACAAATCCTTTGTTGTCTGTAACGGACGGGTTGGTCGCTTTTCCGAAGGTTCTTACAGAATCGAATACCACTCATAAAAGTGTACCGATGTTGCTGTCGGATATTTGTGCAGAAAACTTCGATTCTATTTATTTCCGGAAAGGAATATTGACGGCATTTAAAGAGGCTGGTTTCCATACTGCCTTTTTTTCTAATCAGCGGTATAATAATTCATTTATTGATTTTTTCGGTAAAGAAGCGGAGAATAGCTATTTTATTAAAGAAAAAGAATCTTGTCTCAATCCCGGGGATGAAGACTTGCTGTTGTTATTAGAAAAAGAATTGAAAAAGAAACAGAGAAAGTTGTTTGTGGTATTGCATACATACGGTTCTCATTTTAGCTATAAAGAACGTTATCCGAATGATTTTGCATATTTCAAACCGGATTCTCCGTTGGATGTATCAGTCAAATATCGTGAAAATTTAAAAAACGCTTACGACAATACCATTCGTTATACAGATTATTTTTTATTTCGTTTGATGTCACTTTTGAAGCAGGAGCAGGCACAAACAGCTTTTGTCTATACTTCTGATCACGGAGAAGATTTATACGATGACGATCGTCGTTTATTTCTTCATGCATCTCCTGTTCCTTCAGCTTATCAGATTTATGTACCTTTTGTTGTCTGGACTTCGGATGAATATCAGACTGCTTATTCCGATAAAGTACAGGCTTTGGAAGCAAACCGTCTGAAAAATATTTCCTCCAGTTCTTCTCTGTTTCATACTATGCTTGATTTAGCAGGAGTTGAAACTGTATACCGGAAGGAAAATTGTTCTGTAGCGAGTCAAAACTTTGTGGAATCTCCACGTGTGTATCTGAACGATCATAATGAGGCGCGCTCACTAAAGGATATGAAGATGGACGACGAAGATTTTCGTTTGTTGAAGAAATGGAATATTGATTATTGAGCTTCTTTATATTTCTGTAATCCGGCCGAAATGTTTAATTTTGTCATGGAAAAGAATAAAGAGAAGATATGCCATTAAATTTACCCGATAGACTGCCTGCTATTGATTTATTGAAAGAAGAAAATATCTTTGTAATTGATAATTCGCGGGCTACGGCACAGGACATCCGTCCGTTGAAGATTGTGATTTTAAACCTGATGCCGATAAAGATTACTACAGAGACTGATTTGATTCGTCTCTTGTCCAACTCACCTTTGCAGATTGAGGTCAGCTTTATGAAGCTGAAGAGCCATACTTCGAAGAATACCCCTATTGAGCATATGAAAGCTTTTTACAGGGATTTCGAACTGATGAAGAATGAGAAGTTCGATGGTATGATTATTACTGGTGCTCCCGTTGAACACCTTGCTTTTGAAGAGGTGAACTATTGGGAGGAAATAGCTGATATCTTTGCTTGGACACGTACTCATGTTACATCTACTCTGTATATCTGTTGGGCTGCACAGGCTGGGCTGTACTATCATTATGGAATACCTAAGTATCCGTTGGACAAAAAGATGTTTGGTATTTTCGAACATCATATTTGTGAAGGATTCCGTCAGTTACCTATTTTCAGAGGCTTTGACGATTTGTTTTTTGTTCCCCATAGCCGCCATACAGAAATACGCCGTGAGGATATAGAGAAGCATCCGGAACTGAAAATCATTTCAGAATCGGATGATTCGGGAGTACATATTGTGATGGCAAGAGGAGAACGTGAATTTTTTGTAACCGGTCATTCGGAATATTCTCCCTATACATTGGATACAGAGTATCGCCGTGATGTGGCAAAAGGATTGCCTATTGATATTCCCAAGAACTATTATGTGGGAGATAACCCAGACAACGGTCCGTTGGTGCGCTGGCGTAGTGTGGCCAATCTGCTGTTCTCTAACTGGCTGAATTATTATGTATATCAGGAAACACCATACGATATAAATGAAATAAAATAATGGTAAAGCAACGTCCTATTGAATTATTGGCTCCGGCTAAGAATCTGGAGTGTGGTATCGAAGCCATTAATCATGGTGCTGATGCAGTATATATTGGTGCTCCCCGCTTTGGTGCCCGTGCTGCTGCCGGCAATTCGCTGGAAGATATTGCTGCACTGGTGGAGTATGCACATACGTTTAATGTGCGTATTTATGTGACGGTGAATACCATTTTGCACGATGAGGAACTGAAGGAAACAGAAGAGATGATATGGGATCTTTATCGGGCAGGGGTAGATGCACTGATTATTCAGGATATGGGTATCACTCGTTTGAATCTTCCTCCTATTCCTTTGCATGCCAGTACACAAATGGATAATCGTACTCCGGAAAAAGTACGTTTTCTTGCTGAGGCCGGATTTCGCCAGGTTGTGCTTGCCCGTGAACTTACTCTTGAAGAAATTAGAAAAATTCATCAGACCTGTCCTGATACCCCTCTTGAAGTGTTTGTACACGGAGCGTTATGTGTCAGCTATAGCGGTCAGTGCTATGTAAGCCAGGCATGTTACGGACGTAGTGCCAATCGTGGAGAATGTGCACAGTTCTGCCGGTTGGGTTTTGATTTGGTTGACTCAGAAGGTAAGGTGATAGCAAAAAACAAACATTTGTTGTCTTTGAAAGATATGAATCAGAGTGAAAATCTGGAAGCCTTACTTGATGCAGGAGCTTCTTCTCTGAAGATTGAAGGACGACTGAAAGATGTTTCGTACGTAAAGAATGTAACCGCATATTACAGACAGAAGCTGGATGCTATTCTGAAGCGCCGTAAGGAATATGTACGGGCTTCATCGGGACGGGTGAAACTGGCATTTACTCCTCAGCTGGATAAAAGTTTCAGCCGTGGTTTTACTGATTATTTTGTACATGGACGTAATCCGGGTATCTTTTCTTTTGATACTCCCAAATCACTTGGAGAAGAAATGGGAGTGGTGAAAGAGGTGCGTGGAAATTATCTGACGGTGGCAGGTGTAAAGCCATTTTCCAATGGAGACGGACTCTGCTTCTTGGATGAGCAGGGAAAATTGCAAGGCTTCCGTGTAAATAGGGTAGAGAACAATAAGCTGTATCCTCAGGAAATGCCCAGACTAAAACCTAAGACAAAACTGTATCGCAACTTCGACCAGGAGTTTGAAAGAGTGATGCAGAAAAAGTCTGCAGAGCGTAAAATTGCCGTTCGTATGGAACTGACAGAGTCGAATTGGGGATTTGCTTTGGAAATGGCCGATGAAGATAATAATCGTATCGTAGTTACCTTACAGAGAGAAAAAGAACTGGCGCGTACTCCTCAGGCTGAGAATCTGAAAAATCAGTTGAGTAAGTTGGGAAATACACCTTTCGAGATGAGAGAAATAGTCATTTCTTTATCCGATAACTGGTTTATACCTTCTTCTGAATTGTCGGAGTTGCGTCGTAGAGCCGTAGAGAAGTTGTTGGAATCTCGCAAGATAAATTATCGTAGGGAGATTGCGAAAATGCCAGAAACTACGCATGCATTTCCAGCACAGGAACTTACCTATTTGGGAAATGTGATGAACCGCTCTGCATGGAGCTTTTATCATGACCATGGTGTGAAACGTATTCTTCCGGCTTTTGAAAAGGAGCAACCGGAACAGGCTGTATTGATGTTCTGCAAACATTGTATCCGCTATAGTATGGGATGGTGTCCTACACACCATAAGACACGCTCTCCTTTTAAAGAACCTTATTTTCTAGTCAGTGCAGACGGACGTCGTTTCCGTTTACAGTTTGATTGTAAGGCTTGTCAGATGAAAGTATTGGCAGAATAAAAATAGATGAGGCTTATAAGGTATGTAATAGGGTTGTTGGGGGTAATATTTTGTATTACAGCATGTCATTATCCGGCTTCTTTTCCTTTGCAGAAAGGGAAAGGAGCAGACTCTTTATACCTTAATACGCCTCGTTTATATGCATTGAATAGCAATTTTGAAGTCACTGCAGACTCTTTGTGGCTCTATCAGCTTCCTTTTACGGATTCTGTAAAGGTCTTTCGGGGGGACCGTTTGGTGGTAGCCGAATTTTCGGTACATCGGCAAGAAAAAGAAGATTCGGTATGGGTAAAGGTGGCGCGCGATCAGGAGACCATTGGCTGGCTTTGTGAACGTACGCTTTTGAAAAATATTGTTCCTGTAGATCCGATATCTAAATGTATCCATTGGTTCAGCAATACACATACAGTCGTTTTCTTTATAATAGTAGGATTGTTTTTTCTTTGGACGGTGTTGAAGGCTGTTCGTAAAAAGCAGATAAAACTTTTAGGACTCAATGATATAGATAGTGTATTTCCTATAGTATTGTCTTGGTTGCTTTCCTCATCAGCAGTACTTTATAATAGTATCTTGCATTTTGTTCCTCAAACCTGGATGCAGTATTATTATAATCCGACTTTAAATCCTTTTGAACTTCCCTTCATTTTAGGACTATTCATTGTTTGTGTGGGGATGATTGGTTTAGTAGGTATTGCAATGCTTGATGACTTGTTTCATCAGGCTACTTTGGAAATTTCATTTTTCTATTTGGTAGGATTTATTTCCTGCTGTATTTTTCTTTATATCTTCTTCACTTATATATGGGTTTATCTGGCTTATCTTTGTTGGATAAGTTATACGGTATTATGTATTACCCGATTAAGAAAGTCCAATTCTTATCCTTATGCTTGTGGAGCTTGCGGAGCTAAGATGAGAGCCAAAGGAATTTGTCCGCATTGTGGAGCGTTAAATCAGTAATTTTTATTTTATAATGAACATATGTTCATTATATTTGCATCGTAATATGATGAAAATATGTCTCCACGTCCTAAAAATATCAGAAAAGTAAGAGGTATTCCTCTATCTGTAGGTTTTGCACCTTTAGACAACCCCTTATGTTTGAAAGAAATCATATTGTATGTTGAAGAGTATGAAGCTGTTTATTTATGTGATTATGAGGGGAAAACTCAGGCAGAAGCTGCAGAAAGTATGGGAATCTCACGTTCTACTTTAACTCGCATTTATGCATCTGCGAGAAAAAAAATAGCTGAGGCAATCATTGGTTCATGTCGTTTGATTATAGAAGGGGGGACTTCTTATATGGATGCCCGGTGGTTTCGTTGTAGTAAGTGTGGCTTTTTGTTTAACAACATTATTCCTAGTGTTACACTCGATCATACGGTATGTCCGTTGTGTAAGGAACCTTGTGTGGAGATTGAAGATAAAGAGTTAAACCCAATTTATTATAAAGAGATGAAAAAAATAGCTTTACCTACCAGAAATGGAATGATAGACGACCATTTCGGTCATTGTGAGTTTTATACTATTCTTACAGTAGATGATAACAATAAGATTGTGATGAGTGAGACTATTCCTTCTCCGCAAGGTTGTGGATGTAAATCGAATATTGCTTTCAAACTTCAGGAAGATGGTGTAACAGTAATGTTGGCTGGAAATATGGGAGAAGGGGCTTTGAATAAACTTTCATCGTGCAACATTAAGGTAATACGAGGCTGTAAAGGTGCTGTTTTAGAGGTAGCTGAAGCTTATCTGGCTGGTAAAATTCAAGATTCAGGAGTCGGTTGTGCAGGACATCATGAAGCCGGCCATGTATGCTCTCATCATTGATCCTGGATTTTTCTATTTGTTTTTTACAGCGTGATGTGAAAGTTGCATGACTTTTTATGTTGCTTGTGACTTTAGAAAAGTAATGAAAAGAAGGTATATCGAATGAAATTGCTTCATCAGATATACCTTCTTGCTTATAATAAGGGTTGAGTTTATTATTTCAAACGGGCTAATGTATTTTTAATACGCTTCATTGCTTCGATGATATTTTCATCGGAAGTGGCATAACTCATACGGATACATTCAGGTGCACCAAAAGAAGTACCTCCTACACAAGCTACGTGACCTACTTCGAGCAAGTACATAGCCAAGTCGTCTGCATTAGCAATAACGCGGTCTCCGTCTTTCTTACCGAAGAATGAGTCGCATTTAGGGAAGAGATAGAAAGCACCTTGTGGAACGTTGACTTCGAAGCCCGGAATTTCCTTTGCCAGTTTCACAATTAAATCGCGGCGGCGTTCGAATGCTTTACGCATTTCTTCTACCGGAGCCTGTGAGCCTGTATAAGCTGCTTCTGCTGCTTTCTGAGAAACAGAACATGGACCAGAAGTATATTGACCTTGTAGTTTATTTACCCCTTTTACAATCCATTCCGGACCGGCAATGAAACCAATACGCCAACCAGTCATTGCATATGCCTTAGATACACCATTAACAATAACTACACGGTCTTTGATTTCGTTGAACTGAGCAATACTCTGATGTTTTCCGATGTAGTTGATGTGTTCGTAAATTTCATCAGCAATCACAATTACTCGTTCGTGTTTAGCCAATACTGCAGCCAGTCCTGCCAATTCTTCCTGTGTATATACAGAACCGGTTGGGTTTGAAGGAGAGCAAAGAATCAAAGCTCTGGTACGAGGGGTGATACTTGCTTCGAGCTGTGCTGGAGTTATTTTGAAATCTTGTTCAATTCCTGCACGTACAATTACTGGAGTACCTTCTGCCAGTTTTACCATTTCCGGATAACTTACCCAGTAAGGAGCCGGTACAATCACTTCGTCTCCTTTATTGATAAGAGCCATGATAGTGTTGCAAACAGATTGTTTTGCACCATTTGCACAACTGATTTGTGCTGCGGTATATTCCAGACCATTTTCATTTTTCAGCTTTTCTACAATTGCATTACGCAAAGCAGGATAGCCGGGAACAGGAGAATAGCGTGAGAAGTTATCATCAATTGCTTTTTTAGCAGCTTCTTTGATATGGTCGGGAGTATTGAAGTCAGGTTCACCGACACTTAAATTGATAACATCAACACCTTGTGCTTTTAATTCACTACTTTTTTGAGACATAGCCAGAGTCGCTGACGGAGACAGGCTGTTCAAACGATCTGAAAGTTGGTTCATTGTTTTGTCCTTATTTTTAAGATTGAATATTTATTTTGCAAAAGAAGCTAAATTCTTTCATATATAAAAGAATTTAGCTTCTTTTTCTTACTTTCTGTCGCCTAAAATGCGAAGTAGGTAGATAAATAGATTAATAAAGTCGAGATATAGTGTCATTGCTCCCATTAAAGCTATCTTTTGCGTGACTTCATTGACTTCGATATCATCGCCGGATAGCAATCTCTTTATTTTCTGAGAGTCGTACGCTGTCAGTCCTACAAACAGTAATACTCCTATGTAAGAGATAACCATATCCATCATAGAGTTTTGCAGGAATAAATTAACCAGCGAAGCTATGATAATTCCTATTACTCCCATGATACAGAGACTTCCGATGCGGGTTAAATCTTTTTTGGTTATGTAGCCAAAGATGGCCATGGTGCCGAATGTTCCAGCTGTGACAAAGAATGTAGTTGCAATGGAACTTGCCGTGTAAACAAGCAGTAGAATGGAGAGGGTTACACCATTTAATATAGAGTAGACTATAAATAGTATGGTAGCTGTTGTAAATGACATTTTGTAGATACGGGCAGATAAGTACCATACTAATGCTACTTCAGCTATCAGTACTCCCCAAAACATCATGGAGTTTTGAATCATCATATTTACCAGTGTATATGATTTTGCTACATACATAGCTACAAAGCCTGTAATAATTAGGGCAAGAGTCATCCATAAATATACACTGCGGAGGAGAGTTGCCTGAGCGGCTTTTGCCGTATAATTCCTTACGAGATTATTTGTTTCCATAGTTGAAAGTTAATTTATTATACAGGAGATAAACCGGTTAAAAGTAAAATATATGTTTTTATCCGATTTTATCTCCTGCTGTGTGACTTATATATAAGTATCTATTTACTTGTTAAAGTGGAGAGTATGTCCCATGCGCTCCTTTTTTGTATGAAGGTAACGTTCGTTGTACTCATTAGGAGTGATTTCGATAGGTACATTTTCTACGATTTCCAATCCATAGGCTTCCAGTCCGACACGTTTTACCGGATTGTTGGTCATCAGACGCATTTTGTGAATACCGATTTCTCTTAAAATCTGAGCGCCTACACCGTAATCACGTTCGTCGGCCTGATGTCCCAGACAAATATTTGCATCTACTGTATCCATGCCTTCTTCCTGGAGTTTGTAAGCTTTCATCTTTTCCATCAGTCCAATGCCTCTGCCTTCCTGATTGAGATAGATGATTGCACCTTTTCCTTCTTTTTCAATCATCTGCATTGCACGGTGAAGCTGGTCTCCGCAATCGCATCGCATAGAACCGAAAATATCACCTGTTGCGCATGATGAATGTACACGTACCAATACCGGTTCGTCTTCGGTAAATTCACCTTTTATTAAAGCTACGTGCTCCAGTCCGTTGCTTTTCTGGCGGAAAGGAATCAGGTGGAAATTACCGTATACTGTCGGCATATTAACCTCTACACCTTTCTCTACCAGTGATTCCTGTTTCAGTCGGTAAGCAATAAGGTCGGCTATTGAAATCAGTTTAAATCCGTATTCGTCAGCCATCTTGCGAAGTTCAGGAAGACGTGCCATTGTACCGTCTTCGTTCATGATTTCCATCAATGCGGCAGCTGGATACAAACCTGCCAGACGAGCCATGTCTACACATGCTTCGGTGTGACCGGCACGGCGGAGTACTCCTTTTTCCTGAGCATACAGTGGGTTGATGTGTCCCGGGCGTCCGAAAGTCTCAGGCTTTGAGTTAGGATCTGCCAAAGCACGGATGGTTGCAGCACGGTCGGCTGCAGAAACTCCGGTGCTACATCCTTCCAGTTTATCGATTGTAACGGTAAACGGAGTTCCTAATACAGAGGTATTGTTAGCGACTTGATAAGGTAAGTCGAGCTCTTGACAACGTGAAATGGGAATAGGAACACAAAGTACACCTCTGGCATGTTTCAGCATGAAGTTTACTTTCTCGGGAGTAATCAGTTCGGCAGCAATAATCAAATCGCCTTCGTTTTCACGATCTTCATCGTCAACAACAATAACAAACTCGCCTTTGCGAAAATCTTCGATAGCTTCTTCAATGGTGTTTAATTTGACTTTGTCCATAATGTATTTTAATATAAATGTTGATTCTTTATTTGTTCTTGAATATCTCTACTTGTTTTTATAATAGTTTTCAGGTCTTTGTCCAAACGTATTCTGTATCTCCAAATATGCAGATATACCAACAGGCCTGCAGGAATAACAATACCGACAAGCAGATTTAACCAGCGGTTATCGAACAGGCTCTTATGGGCTGTGGTCGATAGGAACGGGTAATTATTCATATAGTTCAGGATAATATGATCTTTGGTATTTGATAAATCCTCAATCGTATTTTCCATTTTCTGATTGATGTCTTTGATGACATCATCATGCTTGTTATTCGTGAAAATCTGAATATAATTAGGCAGACCTAATAAACGGTGTGTGCGGGCATATTGTTCGCATGAATTACAAATATCCTCCAATACTTCCCAATCTTCCTTATAGGTAGGGTTGTGAATAATCACTTCTTTCTTAAACATGTGTCTTGATATGCGTATACCAAATAGTTTTCTGAAAAACATGATATACATATCAGCATTGAATACTGCCGAGTCTTTATTCGACTTGTAAGTAAAGAAAGCCCCGAGTGGCGCCAGTACAATGGTACTCATCCAAGTTCCTAAAATAATATTCATTCCTCCGCTCTTGGCGATGCGTGTTGCACCGGAATCTACAATATAATAAATTAGGAAGATGATAATTGATATCACAACAGGCATTCCTAATCCCCCTTTTCGGATAATTGCTCCTAAGGGAGCACCGATGAAGAAGAAGATGACACAAGCCAGTGACAAGGTGATTTTTTTATGCCAGTCCGACTGGTGGCTGCGTATGTCACTATCTGTATTCTGTGTAATATAGCTCTTCATGTTCCAGTCGGAAGCCAGTGAAGATAAACGGTTTTTTGTGGCAGTTACGGTTTTTAGCTTTTCTGCCGATGTCATCGAGTTGTAAACACTGTCTACATTGACAACAGTAATATGCTCCTTTTGTAGTTTGATGGAGTCGGAAGATGATAGCTGGGCAGGCTTATAGGTTAGTTGCATTGTTTCTGCATGCATAGCCCGTCCTACACTGTCTCCATAGGCAATCAAAGAATCGATTGCTACAGATATTTCACGCATGTTTTTAATATCCGAACGTCGGTCAAGGAAACTTCCGTCTACCATGTTGAATTCGGAATCAAACTTGATGAGGGTATGTTTTTCCTTGAAGGTTTCCCGTCGGTAAGGAACATTTTGAGAAATAACCGATTGTGATTTTAGGTTCTCAAATTGCTCTCCATTGTACAAATGCAGATATAAATGTTGCTTGTCTGCTGTCAACTCCAGTTTTCCTTCTTCAGCCCATACGATATGTGCATTTTCAAATCCATCGGAAAAGTTATAGATGAGTACATCTTTTAGCATGCCGGTGTCTTTATCTTTCTTTTTGACATAGATATTGTATCCTTCAATATCGCTGTAAAATACACCCTCCGGAATGTCAACTTCCGGTGACTTTTGTTTCATGGAGACCAATAAAGTCCAAAGTTGTTTTTGGGCTTTAGGACCAATTACATTTTGGAAAAAAAAAGACATTCCTCCCAAAAAGATGCTGAAAATAACAACTGAGGCCATGATGCGCAACAATGGAATACCTGCTGCTTTCATGGACAATAATTCATAACGTTCTCCAAAGTTTCCGAACGTCATCAGAGCGGCCAGCAGAATGGCCAAAGGTAAGGAAATAGGAATAAGGGTTAACCCGGAATAGAAGAAGAACTGTGCAAGCACATTCATATCCAATCCCTTTCCTACCAATTCGTCTACATATCTCCATAAAAATTGCATCATGAAGATAAAAAGACAGATAAAAAAAGTACCACAAAAGAGTAATAAGAAACTCTTTAATACAAATATATCAAGTTTTTTTATGCGTAGCATTCCCAATATTCTCGTTATCTAATGTGCAAAATTAGTATAAAAAACGAAGAGGAAAACTATGTATTGTATATTTTTAAAGAATTATATACCAAAGACTCTTTTTAAAACATCTATTTGAGAATTCCATAGGCTTCTTGTATCATCTTCTTCGGTGGAGTCTACAAAATCAATTACTTCCAGCGAGTGGTCTTTTGTGAGTTCGTTGTAATGTATTTTAAATTCGAAATAGGTGCGAGGTTCTTCATCTGTCCAATGAAAGCGAATGAAAGATTCTGTACGGTTGTTGATGATTTCGGCATCACGACTTTCAGTCTTTCCCCATTTGAAGATAAATTTCTTTCCTTCTTTTCTGACATCATCTGCAAACCATCTTTCCAGTCCGGAAGGAGTACTGATTGCTCCCCAAATAACACTTCCTGATGAAGGGTTTAAAGGGTATTCTATTTGGATTTTCTTTTTCATAGTTCTTTTTTTGTTTGTTAAATTTAAGTAACGGCGGCAAATTAAATTAATTTTTTGTATATAGCATAGTAAAATGATTATTTTTTATTCGCTTTTCAGTAATTATGGAAAGCGGTTAATCTTGAATGTATTTTCTTGCGATTTTAAAAGGGAATGGGATTCATTTTGAATGAAAATTAAAAAAATGTGAGAAAAAAGTGGGCGTAATGTTGTTTAATTCGAAAACTTGTTTTACCTTTGCACCCGCAATCGAGAAGGATGGCGGGATAGCTCAGCTGGTTAGAGCGCATGATTCATAATCATGAGGTCCCCGGTTCAATCCCGGGTCCCGCTACAAAGAAAAAGATTGCCGTTGGGTGGCTTCCACGCCTGGCGGTTTTTTAAAAGATGGCGGGATAGCTCAGCTGGTTAGAGCGCATGATTCATAATCATGAGGTCCCCGGTTCAATCCCGGGTCCCGCTACTAAAAGAAGCATTTAAGGAATTCATTCTTAAATGCTTCTTTTTTTATATTGTTTTTGATGGGATTTTCATAAAGATGGATGTAATATGGCGAATTAGTCGTTTCTTTTGCTGTTTAAATTTTCTTGTTTTTTTTCTTTCTTAAATTGGCTGGGAGAGATTCCGCTGCATCTTTTGAAAAACTTGTAAAAAGCAGCTTGATCTGAAAAAGATAATAATTCTGCCACATTTTGTATAGAATAAATAGGATTATTCAGACAGGCTTTGGCTTCTACCAATAAATATTCGTCTATAATTTGGCTGGCCGATTTATCATACATTCTTCTGGTCTTTGCAGAAAGTGCATCAGAGGATACGCACAATTGAGTGGCGTACCATTTTACATCATGGTGAAAACGGCAATTGGTACGTACTAAATGTAGAAAATGAGAGAGAATGTCATTCCATAAGTGTTGTTCGTCTGTATTTTCATTCTTGTATAAATTAAAGACCGTATTCCATATTTCAAGTTGAAACATGCGCAACATATTTTCCAAGGCTTCATTACGGAAATGATATTCTGGCTGTGTGATAATATTTATCAATATATTAATATAAAGAGATATCCTTTGTACTACTTGTTCATTGAGGGGGACGAAAGGTCTGTGTGCATATTGGTAGATCAGTCCGACAAATTTAGAACGTATACTTTCGGATATGCTGATGAAGAAACTTTTTTCTGTCATAATGAAATATCCCTCGAAATCTTTGCTGGTTTTCATCTTACTCCAGGGATGTATAAGTATGAAATCCAAATGAGCGGGAGCGTGAATTTCTATATGGTCTTCATTTAATTTGAAACTAAGTTTTCCTTTGCTCAGAAACAGAAAAGCAGGATGTGATTCTTCTAGTTGGCTGGAGCGTAATATATTTTCCCCTTTTAGTAAAAATACAGCCATTTTATCGTTTGTTGCCAGTTCTTCTGCTTGTCCTTTTAGTATAGCTTCGTTGTTTATCCATTGTGAAATAACATATCTTTTCATTTTCGAATCTGTTTGAACGCAATAAAAATACAGATATATTTTAATCACGAAAAAGGCTTTTAAGTGTTTTATATTTTGTAAACAGAAAAATTCCTAAATGTCGGTTTAGGACAAGTTTCTTTCGGTTTAGGACAAATATTTTACTGATTCGCTCTTTTAACTTTACATCGGATTTTAACTAAAAAAGAAAGGAAATATGAATAGATTGTTTTTACCGATGGGTTTTGTCTCTTTGATGTTACTTGTTGCGGCATGTAGTCAGCCAGTGAGACAACAGGAAGGAAGCGATTACAAATTGATGACCGTAGAAAGAACAGATCGTACATTGACAACTTCTTATACGGCAGTGATCAGTGGAAGACAGAGTGTAGAAATTCGTCCGCAGGTCAGTGGAACCATTACAGAAATTTGTGTGAGTGAAGGTGCTAAGGTTATAAAAGGACAAACTTTATTTGTCATTGACCAGGTTCCTTATTTATCTGCTTTGCAGACTGCTTTGGCCAATGTAAAAAGTGCAGAGGCAGCTGTTGCTACGGCTCGTCTTACTGCAGAAAGTAAAGAAGAGTTATTTCAGGAACATGTAGTGTCCGATTTTGATAGACAAACCGCTCAAAATTCTTTGCTGGAGGCTGAGGCTACATTAGCGCAGGCTAAAGCAGAGGAAGTCAATGCAAGGAATAATCTTTCGTATACTGTAATTAAAAGTCCCGTGAATGGAGTTGCAAGTATGTCGTCTTATCGTGTAGGTGCATTAGTTAATTCCTCTATTACAACTCCGTTGCTTACTGTATCGGATGATGAGGAGATATTCGTTTATTTTTCTATGACTGAACAGCAGATTTTATCATTGGTGCGTCAGTATGGCACAATGGATAAAGCACTTGCAGAGATGCCGGAAGTAGAATTGCGTTTAAGTGATGGACTAATGTATGCTCATAAAGGAAAAATAGATGCTATTAGCGGTACTACAGATACAGAAACCGGAGCGATTACCTTGCGTGCCGTATTCCCGAATCCGGAAAGAATGTTGCGTAATGGAAGCACTGCAACAATAGTTTTCCCTTATGTCAAAAACGGTGTGTTTGTGATTCCTCAGGAAGCGACATTTGAAATTCAGGACAGAGTTTATGTGTATAAGGTGAATGGCGAAGGAAAAGCAGAGTCTGCACAAGTTACCGTATTTCCTTTGAATGACGGAAAGGAATATATTGTAGAAAGAGGCTTGGAGCAAGGAGAAACAATTGTGGCAGAAGGAGCCGGACTAATTCAGGAAAATACACAGGTTGCTAATTCTTTGCAAGAGAAGCAATAAGGGAAGGAGGGTATCATGAAACTGAAAACATTTATAGATCGTCCTATCTTGTCGTGTGTAATTTCCGTACTGATTTTGATGCTGGGAATTATCGGGCTTGTCAATTTGCCTATGGAACAATATCCGGATATTGCTCCGCCTACTATTACTGTTTCGGCAACATATACCGGTGCTAATGCAGAAACCGTACAGAAAAGTGTGATTGCTCCTTTGGAAGAGGCCATAAATGGTGTAGAGAATATGACATACATGACTTCTACGGCCACGAATAACGGTTCGGCTTCTATCACGGTTTATTTTTCACAGGGGACAGACCCGGATATGGCAACTATCAATACAAAAAATCGTGTGTCGGAAGCTGAAGGAGTGTTGCCTGCCGAAGTTACCAAGATTGGGGTTACGGTAGAGAAGCGCCAGAATAGTATGGTGAAGATTTTGGCTCTTTACAGCGAAGATGATAGTTATGACCAGAATTTTGTAAATAACTATTTTAAAATAAATGTGGAGCCTCGCTTGTCTCGTATCACTGGTGTAGGAAATGTCAATGTGATGGGTGGAGATTACGCTATGCGTATCTGGATGAATCCACAGATTATGGCACAATATGGGTTGGTTCCTAATGATGTGACTTCCCTGCTTGATGAACAAAACATTGAGGCGGCTACAGGTACGTTGGGTGAAGATTCTGAAAATACATTTCAATATACGCTTAAGTATCGTGGACGTTATGAAACGGAAGAAGAATTTGGTAACATGGTCATCAAGGCACTTCCGTCAGGCGAAGTTCTTCGTTTGAAGGATATAGCCCGGATTGAACTTGGTGCGCAGACATATAGTTACAATAGCCAGATAGCCGGACATCCGGGAGCTACCTGTATGATTTCACAAACGGCAGGATCCAATGCCAACGAGATTGTGAAAGAGGTAGACAAACTGGTTGAAGAAATTTCGAAGGATTTGCCGAAAGGGTTGGTACTTACCGACCTGATGAGTACAAAGGACTTTCTTGATGCTTCCATACATGAAGTGGTAAAAACACTGGTGGAAGCCATTATTCTGGTTATCCTTGTGGTATATTTCTTCCTGCAAAGTGTACGTTCTACTATTATTCCTTCTATATCTATTATAGTCTCACTGATAGGTACTTTTGCGTTTCTGTATGTGGCTGGTTTCAGCTTGAACCTGCTTACCCTTTTTGCGCTCGTACTTGTCATAGGTACAGTGGTGGATGATGCCATAGTGGTTGTGGAGGCAGTTCAAGCTAAGTTCGATGAAGGATACCGCTCTCCGTATAAAGCTACTATTGCTGCTATGGATGGTATATCGGCAGCTATTGTTACTACATCTTTAGTATTTATGGCTGTATTTATTCCTACTTCCTTTATGGGAGGAACCAGTGGTGTCTTTTATACACAGTTCGGACTTACCATGGCGGTAGCCGTAGGTATTTCTGCAATTAATGCTTTGACATTGAGCCCCGCTTTATGTGCTTTGATTATGACGCCACATATGGATAAAGCTACGGGTGAAAAACTGAGTTTTTCGAGTCGTTTCCATCATGCATTCGAAGCATCATTCAATCGTTTGGTGTTGAAATATAAAAATGGAGTCTCTTACTTTTTGCATCGCCGATGGCTGGCTTGGATTGCACTGATTGCAGCTTGTGGGTTGCTGGTATTTTTCCTCCGCACCACCAAGACTGGTCTTGTGCCCGACGAGGATATGGGAACTGTATTCGTGAATGTCACAACTCCTCCGGGAAGTAGTCTTGCGCAGACCAAGAAGGCTATGGAGCAGATCGACGAACGCATTCGGGAAATTCCGCAGATAAAGCTTTACAGTAATGTGAGCGGATATAGTATGATGGGAGGACAGGCTGCTTCGGGAGGTATGCTTATTATCAAATTGAAACATTGGGATGAACGGACTGAAGCGGAAGATAACATAAATGCTGTCCTTGCCCAGATTTATGCACGTACGGCTGATATAAAATCGGCTAAATTGTTTGCATTTGCACAGCCTACTATTACCGGATATGGAATGGGTAGTGGCTTCGAACTTTATGTGCAGGACCGTGCAGGAGGCGATGTGAATTCCTTGCAGAAATATTGTCAGAATTTTATTGCTGCTTTGAATCAGCGTCCCGAAATTTCTATGGCTTATACTACTTTCGATACCAAGTTCCCTCAATACATGGTTGAGGTAGATGCAGCCAAATGTAAACGTGCAGGTATTATGGTTTCTGATGTACTGGGAGTGCTTTCCGGCTTTATCGGGGGTAATTACTCTTCGAACTTGAATCGCTTCTCGAAACTTTATCGTGTAATGATACAGGCTGACAAGGATTACAGGCTTGATAAGGAATCATTGAATAATATGTTTGTGCGTACGGGTAGTGGTGAAATGGCACCTGTAGGGCAGTTCCTGACCTTGACAAAGGTATATGGAGCAGAAACTCTTACGCGTTTCAATATGTATACCTCTATACCTGTTAATGGTATGCCGGCCGAAGGGTATAGCACGGGTGATGCCATTAATGCAATAGCAGAAGTGGCAGCTCAGACGCTTCCTACCGGATATGGCTATGAATTCAGTGGAATTACTCGTGAGGAAACACAAAGTTCAAGCAATACGGTTATAATTTTTGTGATTTGTATATTGTTTGTTTATCTGATTTTGTGTGCTTTGTACGAGAGTATGTTTATCCCTATGGCTGTCATCTTGTCTGTACCTTTTGGTCTGATGGGAAGTTTCTTGTTTGCAAAATGTTTCGGACTGGAGAATAATATTTATATGCAGACTGGTTTGATTATGCTTATTGGTTTGCTTTCGAAGACAGCCATTTTGCTTACGGAGTATGCTTCTTCGCGCCGCAAGCAAGGAATGTCTATCGCACAGGCGGCAATTTCGGCAGCCGGTGTTCGTCTGCGTCCTATTTTGATGACTGCCCTGACTATGATTATCGGCTTGTTTCCTTTGGTTGTGGCATCAGGAGCCGGAGCTAACGGAAACCGTTCGCTGGGTGTAGGCGCCGTGGGAGGTATGTTGGTCGGTACATTGGCTTTACTCTTTGTCGTTCCGGTATTGTTTATGGTCTTTCAGGCAATAGAGGAGCGGGTAATGCCTAAACGCAGGATAGAAGACGACGATGAAGAGATGTAGTTTGGAATTGGTTGTTTTATTAGAAATCATGAAATATGCAGAAAAAAGCTGATTATATATTGATATGTATAGCAGCCGCTCTATTATTCAGCGGCTGTGGCATCTATAACAAATATCGGAGACCGGAAGTAAAGACCGATAACCTGTTTGGGGAGATGCCGGTGGAAACTGATACCTGTTCTTCTATTGCTGATTTGAAGTGGCACGAATTGTTTACGGATACTTTGTTGCAGAAACTTATAACTCGTGCGCTTGATGCTAATACTGATTTGAATGTAGCCAGACTGAAAGTACAAGAAGCACAGGCTTCTCTGATGTCTGCAAAACTGGCTTATTTGCCTTCGGTGCAACTGAATCCGGAGGGTTCGCTTAGTAAGGTGAAGGATGGACAGACTGCCAAGACTTATACGCTCGGGGCTTCGGCCAGTTGGGAAATTGACTTGTTTGGTAAGCTGACTAATGCAAAACGTAGTGAATTGGCTGTGTTGGAGCAAAGTAAAGCTTATCAGCAGGCCGTACAGACGCAGCTGATAGCTACGGTTGCCGAAAGTTATTATACTTTATTGATGCTCGACGAGCAGATTGATATTACCACCGAAACGATAGAAAACTGGAAGGAATATATTCATAGTTTGCGGGTGCTGATGAAATCGGGACAAGCAGACCGTGCGGCAGTCAGTCAGGCAGAAGCCTCCCGCCTTGGAGCAGAAGCATCGTTGCTCGACTTGAAACAGCAGGTTGTAGAAATGGAGAATTCGCTTTGTTCTCTTCTGGCATGGCAGCCTGCAGGTATCGAACGCAGTACGCTGGAATGTCAGGTTTTTCCTCAGCAGCTGTCTGTGGGAGTTCCTTTGGAGGTGTTGTCACGTCGTCCCGATGTCATGCAGGCTGAGGCTGAACTGAAGCAAGCCTTTTATGGAGTTAATCAGGCCCGATCCGATTTTTATCCAAGTATAACCTTGAGTGGTTCGGCCGGATGGACGAATAATGCCGGAGCGACAATCACCAATCCTGGAACCTGGCTTTTACAGGCTGTCGGTTCGCTTGTCCAGCCTATTTTTAATCGAGGTAAAAACATCGCCAATCTGAAAATATCCAAAGCACAGCAGGAAGAGGCATTACTTCAATTTCAGCAGTCATTACTTGATGCAGGAGGGGAAGTGAACAATGCATTAAACCAATGGCAGAATGCGCGGCAAAAAGTGGTGCTGGATGGTCAGCAGGTAGAACATTTGTCGGTTGCTGTACATGATACCCGCTTGTTGATGAAGCATGGTACAACCAACTATTTGGAAGTTCTTACAGCCCAGCAATCGCTTTTATCTTCACGTTTGACTATGGTTTCCGACAGGAATTCTGAGATTCAAAGTGTGATTAGTCTTTACCATGCTTTGGGAGGAGGCGCTGATAATTGATTTTTTCACAACATATTCATTTCTTGTTTTTCCACCTCGTTCGTGAAGAATAGGGTGGAATTTATATTTCGACGGATAATTGTATGCGAACAGTTTATCTGGAGATTTATAACTGTATGTGTTTTTTATTAGATTTGAAGAAACAAAAAATCCGGTAATCTTTGATAAAAAGTTACCGGATTTTTGTTGTTCTTATTTGATTTCGAACTCTTCTTTCATGTCTAGTTCCTCTCCGTGTACATCGTAGAATTTGTATTGTAAAAAAGCAAAATCCTGATTTGGGATGATTTTTATACCAAATCCATATTTCATTTGCCATTTACGTTTCAATGATACCAGTCCTTGATTGATGTAAGCAGCTACATAAGGATGTATATGTAAGGTTACTTTTTTTATCTTCAACTTATTGACCAGGTAATCAATTTTACTTTCCAAAGTATCTGTAAATAAAATAGAAGGTTTTATTTTGCCTTTACCAAAACAGGTTGGACAATCTTCATCTGTATTTACATCCATTGCCGGACGTACGCGCTGGCGGGTAATCTGCATTAAGCCAAATTTACTGAGTGGAAGAATGTTGTGTTTGGCTCTGTCTTTCTGCATATTCTGGCACATGCGTTCGTATAGTTTCTGGCGATTTTCGGCAAGATTCATATCGATGAAGTCGACTACAATAATGCCTCCCATATCTCTTAAACGGAGTTGTCTGGCCAGTTCGTCTGCTGCACCTAAATTGACATCCAGCGCATTGGCCTCCTGTCCGTTTCCTGATTTTGAACGGTTTCCACTGTTTACGTCTACTACATGGAGGGCTTCGGTATGTTCGATGATGAGATAAGCGCCACTCTTGTAGGATATGGTTTTACCGAACGAGGATTTGATTTGTTTGGTAATAGCAAAATTGTCGAATATGGGAAGTTGGCCTTTGTAAAGTTTGACAATTCCTGTTCTGTCGGGGGCTATCAATGCCACATAGTCTTTTACCTCGTTGTATACCGTTTCGTCGTTGACGTAGATATTTTCGTATGAAGGATTGAATAAATCACGTAAAATAGCTACGGTACGACTTGTCTCTTCGTAAACTAAAGACGGTAATTTGCTGGCCTTTTGTACTTTAGTGATAGTTTCTTCCCAGTGTTTTAGCAGAATCTTCAACTCGGCATCCAGCTCTGCAACGCGCTTTCCTTCGGCTACGGTACGTACTATAATGCCGAAATTTTTAGGCTTAATGCTCTGTAACAGTTGTTTGAGTCGGGCGCGCTCTTCGCTCGACTTGATTTTCTGCGAAACGGAAACTTTATCGTTGAATGGGATGAGAACCAGATATCTTCCGGCAAAGGATAGTTCACAAGTTAGGCGAGGTCCTTTGGTAGAGATAGGTTCTTTTACAATCTGAACGATGACTTCCTGTCCCTGTTGCAGTACGTTGGATATTGTACCGTCTTTTTCAATATCAGGTAAGGAAGAAGCTTTTGAAATAGGATAAAGTTTCTGCTTATTGCTTATTACTTGTTTCAGATACTTCTGATAGGAGTGAAATTGAGGTCCTAAGTCCAAATAGTGAAGGAAAGCGTCTTTCTCAAAGCCGACATCCACGAAGCAGGCATTTAGTCCAGGCATCAGTTTTTTCACTTTGCCTAAGTACATGTTCCCTACGGAGAAAGAGAGATTTCTTTCTTCTTTCTGAAATTCTACCAGATTCTTGTCTTCCAACAGTGCGATAGAGATTTCTTTGGGCTGTACGTCAACTACTAATTCGCTTGTCACTTGATTATTTGGTTTTTAAAGTTTATAAATTGTTTTCTAAACGTACATTTTGACTAATACACAAAGAACAAACCTGAAAGGACTATAAAAGGCTTTACAAGTTTGTTCTTTATTGAAGTCGGACAGACTAATGATTATTTTTTGCTTTTATGTCTGTTCTTTCTTAGTCTTTTCTTACGTTTGTGTGTAGACATTTTATGTCTTTTTCTTTTCTTTCCGCTTGGCATAGCTTCAAAATTTTATAGGGTTAATACTAATGTTAATTATTTTTTTACTGAAAGAGTAAATGTCTTAGCTGGTTTAAATGCCGGAATGTTGTGTTCCGGAATGATGATAGTTGTATTTTTTGAAATGTTACGAGCAGTTTTCTGAGCTCTTTTCTTTACGATAAAACTGCCGAACCCGCGAAGGTATACGTTTTCATCATTAGACAGAGATTCTTTTACTGAGTCCATGAACGCTTCAAGGGTTGTCAACACGGTGGTCTTGTCAATACCTGTGTTTTTAGCAATTTCGTTTACAATATCCGCTTTAGTCATTTTGCTAATAATTATTGTTATACGTTATCTTAAATTTTTGGACTGCAAATATATAGCTTTTCTTGTACTCTGAAAAATATATTCAGAACAATTTTTTCTAAAAGTATCTTTCGCTTCCTCCGAAAACTCCTATTTTTGCAAAAATAATAAAAAACTTTGGTTAATAGAATAAATATATAGAAATGAATCAATTTGCTCCGCTGTTGATTGACTGGTACGAACATAATAAAAGAGAACTTCCCTGGCGGCAGACTCAAGATCCGTATAAAATATGGATATCGGAGGTAATTCTTCAGCAGACAAGGGTGGCTCAAGGATATGATTATTATTGCAGGTTTATAGAACGGTTCCCGGATTTTCATGCTTTGGCTCAGGCCGATGAAGATGAGGTGATGAAGTATTGGCAGGGGCTGGGGTATTATTCTCGGGCGCGAAATCTGCATGAAGCTGCCCGCTCGATTGATTCACAAGAGTATTTCCCGAAAACGTATGCAGAAGTACGTGCCTTGAAAGGGGTGGGGGAATATACTGCTGCCGCCATTTGTTCTATCGCTTACGATATGCCTTATGCGGTAGTGGATGGAAATGTGTATCGTGTCTTGTCGCGCTGGATGGGCGTGGATACTCCGATTGACACCTCGGAGGGGAAAAAGATATTTGCAGCTTTGGCCGATGAATTATTGCCGAAAGAAACGCCAGGCCTGTATAATCAGGCCATTATGGATTTTGGGGCACTGCAGTGTGTGCCTGTGTCGCCCAAGTGTGAGGTTTGTCCGTTGATGGACAGTTGTGTGGCCTTTCGTAAAGGTCTGGTGGGCGAATTGCCTAAAAAGAAACGTAAGACTAAGGTACTCGACCGTCATTTTATTTATCTCTATATCCATACATCGGGTTGTACTTTTTTATACAAGCGGCCGGCTGGCGATATTTGGCAAAATTTATATGAGTTTCCGTTATTGGAACCTGATAGGAGCTTGTCGGAAGAAGAACTTTTCAGTTTTCCGGAATTCCAGCAACTGCTGTCGCAGTGTGAGGTAAAGCTGGTACGGCGGATGGGGCAAAGGGTAAAGCATGTGCTGTCTCACCGGGTAATTTATGCCGATTGTTATGAGGTAGAAGTAACGGAAAAAAGTCTGTTGCCGGAAAAGTATCAAAGGGTTCCGGTGGCTGATTTATATAAATTCCCTGTATCACGTTTGTTGTCTCATTTTTTTTCTGTAATTTTGGACTCTGATATTAAAACGAAGTAAATCATGTCATTGAATAAAGTCCAGTTGATAGGTAATGTGGGGAAAGATCCCGATGTAAGATATTTGGATAGCGGTGTAGCTGTGGCTACATTTCCGTTGGCTACAACAGATAGAGCATATACTTTGGCCAATGGAACACAGGTTCCTGAACGTACAGAATGGCACAATATTGTTTTGTGGCGCGGATTGGCTGAAACTGCCGAAAAATATGTACGTAAGGGAGACAAACTTTACATCGAGGGAAAAATCCGTACCCGGTCTTATGACGACCAGAACGGCATAAAACGTTACGTAGTGGAGATATTCGGTGATAATATGGAAATGCTGACTCCGCGTGCTGTCCAACAGCCTGCCGGACAGGTTCAGCAACCGGCTGCTGCTTCGCAGACTGCATCTGTGTCTGCGGAATCGGCATCAGACGATTTGCCGTTTTAAAATGAACTTATGTCTAACTAAAATTTAAATCTTTGGACCCTGACTCGTATTTATCCCGTTTATCGGATTTATGTAACGGAGTAACTGTTATGTCTCCTTCTCTAGGAGCGATTATTGCATTGATGCTGGCTATTCTTTTGCTGTATGCATCAGGTTTTGTTTCTGCTTCCGAAATTGCTTTCTTTTCATTGTCTCCTTCTGATTTGAATGAGATTGAAGAAGAAAAATCTCCTTCTGATACGAAGATTAAAAGTCTTCTGGAAGATTCTGAACATTTGTTGGCTACCATTCTTATTTCAAACAATTTTGTGAATGTGACCATTATTATGTTGTGCAATTACTTCTTTGCCAGCGTAATAGATTTTGGTCAGGCACAGATTTTGGAGTTTCTGGTTATTACCGTAGTCCTGACTTTTTTATTGCTGTTGTTTGGGGAGATAATGCCTAAAATATATTCTGCACAGCATACACTTTCTTTTTGCAGAAAAGCTGCTCCGGTTATTTATGTGCTTCGGTCGGTATTCAAGCCGATGTCGAATCTGCTTGTACATTCGTCTTTTGTGGTCAACAAATTGACTAAAAAGCATAAGGTGCGCAACTTGTCTGTCGATGAACTGTCTCAGGCTCTGGAACTGACCGATAAGAATGAAATTTCAGAAGAGAGTACCATGCTTGAAGGAATTATTCGCTTTGGAGAGGAAACTGCCAAAGAAGTGATGACTGCCCGTCTTGATATGGTGGATCTTGAACTGAATACTCCTTTTTCCAAGGTCTTGAAATGTGTCGTAGATAACGCTTATTCCCGCATTCCTGTATACGAAGAGTCTCGTGATAATATCAAGGGAATTTTGTATATAAAAGATTTGTTGCCTTATCTGAAGCAGGGTGATGAGTTCAAGTGGCAGAATTTGATTCGTCCGGCTTTCTTTGTTCCGGAAACGAAAAAAATTGACGATCTTCTTCATGATTTTCAAATCAATAAAATTCATATTGCAATTGTAGTGGATGAATTTGGTGGTACGTCGGGTATTGTAACCATGGAAGATATCATAGAAGAGATTGTAGGCGAAATAAATGATGAGTACGATGAGGAAGTACGTACCTATATTAAACTTTCTGATAATTCTTATTTGTTTGAAGCAAAGACGTTCCTGACCGATTTCTATAAAGTCTTGAAGATTGATTCGGATGAATTTGAAGATATTGCGGCCGATGCCGACACGTTGGCGGGATTGATTCTCGAACTGAAGGGGGAATTCCCGGTACAGCAAGAAGTCTTGTTCTATAAGAACTATCGTTTTGAAATTGTAGAGATGGATTCTCGCCGTATTTTGAAAGTAAAGGTAACGGTACTTCCTAAAGAGCATAAAGAAGAGGGATATGTCGCTTCTTAAACAATGGAACTGGCAGGGAGGGTGTTTCGGAATATGGCAACTGACCGAGAGCCAGGAAGAGTTACGTAGCCGGTTGTCGCAGAATTTCAATTACGAGGAAGAACTTGCCGGGCTGAAGTCTCTCTCCCGGAAGATGGAGTATTTGGGTGTAAGGGTTTTGCTGAAAGCATTGTCTGGAAAGGAAATGTGTATTGGGCATTATGCATCCGGAAAACCTTATATTCTTTCGGGAGAATATCAGATTACAATTTCACATACCAAAGGCTATATTGCCGTCGGTATTCACCCGAAGTGGAATATTGCTATGGATATAGAGTATTATGGCGACAGGGTGAAAAAGGTCGTTTCACGCTTTGTCCGCCAGGATGAAATGCCCGGTCGGGAACATTTGTCAGACCGTATGTTGATTTATCAGTATTTGCTGCACTGGTCGGCAAAAGAGACCTTGTTTAAGTTGCTTGATACCAATGAGGTGGACTTCTTGAAGCACCTGTATATCTGTCCTTTTACTGCATCGGAGGAAGGAGTTTTTGAGGCTGAAGAGTATCGTACAGAGATGAATAACCATTATCAGATACATTATATGCTTCGCGATGATTTTGTCTGTACGTGGACTGTGGATGCGGAAACAGCAGAATGAAACGTTTTTTTCTTTATGCAGCCGGATGAAAGAATCCGTTTGCATGATGGATGGTTAATGGTACTATGGCTGGGTATGAGAGCGTACATACTGTAACCGGCGCCGCAGAATATGCATCCGACGACGTCGGATGGCGAATCGACGACGTCGATTTTATAGCCGTCATCGTTGGCTGTAGACAATGACTTGCAGGATTTATAACTGGCACTGGAATATAAAAAGCTTGACTGTTGAATAATCAAGAGTCAAGCTTTTTTTGTATTTGAGAGGTTTTTATTTTATGGTGATTGTTTTAATTCACTCCTTTCTGTAAAGTAAAGACAAATTCCAGTCCTCCTCCCGGAATATTTTTGGCAAAAATGGTACCTCCATGGAATAAGACTGCATTCTTAACGATAGCCAGTCCTAAACCTGTTCCTCCCAGTTTTCTGGAGCGTCCTTTGTCTACGCGGTAAAAGCGTTCGAATAGTCGGTTCAAGTGTTCTTCGGGAACACCTACTCCTGTGTCGGAGAAACTGAAGTAGTAGAATTTTTCGTCTTCCCGGAAGCAGTTTATTGTGATTTGTATACCCACACCTGCATAGGCTATTGCATTGTCTGTCAGATTCCGGAAAATAGAATACAACAAAGAGCTGTTTCCGACAATATTCATGTTGGGCGGGAGCAAATTGTTGACTTGTATATGTTTTTCGTCGAGATTCAGAGCAACCTCGCTTAACATGTTTTCTACCAGCTTGCTTAAATTCAGACTCTCTTTTGAAACCATGTCCGGAGCTTCGTCCATACGGGTCAGTACGGAGATATCCCGCAGAAGAAGGGTGAGCCGGTTACTTTGAGCATAACTTCTTTGCAGAAATGTTTGCATCATCTCATGGCTGATATTCGGATTGTTAAGCAGGGTTTCTATGTATCCTTGTATACTGCTTACCGGAGTTTTCAGTTCGTGGGCGATGTTCTGTGTCAACTGGCGTTTCAGCCGGGCCTGTTCTTCCTCCTGAGTAATGTCATTGATGGAAATTTCGAATGACAAATCCTGGAAAATGATACTTTCTACCAAAAAAGAACGTGCGTTTTTGTCTATATGAAGGGATAAACGCTTTTCTTCTTTATTGGGGTTGTTTTCATTTTTAGTCAGAAACTCATTGATCGGTTTTAGTTCCGGTATGTCGAAAACTTCTTCGGTGGAACTTAAGTTCCTGTCGGAGATGATATTGGCATATTGTGTAAAAAGGTTGTTTACCAGAATCTCCTTGCGTTCCTTGGTAAAGACTCCAAGTCCTTCGTGCGAGGTTTGCAGATGCGAAATCAGTTTCTCTCTCTCGATGTAGAGGGCTTCTTTGGCACGGTGGAGCCGTTTGTATATTTTTATGATATGCTGGGAAATCTCTCCCAATTCATTTTTAGGGAACGCTTGTAAGATTTCAATGTCTATCGGTTCGTTTCTGTCGGCCTTTAATGCAAACTGTTGCAGTTTGGTGATGGACATCCCCAGTTTGTAAGTGAAACGATAGAACAAGGCAATCAGGAATAAACTGATTACCAATGTAAACCAAACGTATCCCGAGTCGGCTTTAAGATGTTCGCTTAAGCTGACGTTATAGGGAAGGGCAGAACGTATGATCAGCCGTTTACTGGGGTAGTATTTGGCCGAATAAAAGAATTCTTCTCCATTTAAGCTTTCAGAGTGCCGGCTGATGGCATATCCGCTGCCATACATCAGGGCATCTATGACTTCTTTTCGTGAAGAATGATTCTTGAACTTCTTCCAGTTCTTTTCTATGTTGTCGTAGATTACGATACCTGTGGATGTGATGAGTGTGACCCGCAGGTTCGGGATCATGTGAGTAGCCACATACTGTTGCAGACTATCTGCATTCAGATTACCGTTTTCGTTTATGAAATCGTATAGCCGTGAGTTGTAGTCTTGAAGCTGTGTATTTAAAAGTTCACTCTTGAATACCTTTTCCCGTCTGTACTGAAAACACATAAAGCACAGCGAAAAAGCGATAAAAAGAGAGATAACCAGAAAGAATAGTTTCTGGCTAAAGGAAAGAATACGAGAAAAAAAAGTAGTCATGTCAAATTGTATTATTCACATTCGAAACAGTAACCGTAGCCTAATCGGGTTACAATTTGTTTACCATATTCACCGATTTTTTTACGTAATCGGGTAATATTCACATCGATAGTGCGATCTAATACATACGATTCATCATTCCATACTTTGGTCAGTATGTCTTCTCGTGAGAATACTCGTCCTTGGTTCTGTAGTAAAAGCAACAAAATCTCGAACTCTTTCTTGGTTAATGAGATTTCTTCGTTGTCGATTGTTACTTTCTTTTTGGAGATATGTATGACTAACCCTTTGTATTGTAACTGGTCCTGTTCTTTCATCTGCACTCCGGCAGTACGGCGTAATACCGCTTTTACACGCATGATTACTTCACGCAAAGAGAACGGTTTGGATATATAATCATCGGCTCCCAGATTAAATCCGGTGATTGTATCGTTTTCTGTATCTTTGGCAGTGATGAATATGATTGGAATTTCTGCTGTATCTTTGTTCTTCTTCAGCATACTTGCCATACGGAATCCGGAAATTTCTCCCATCATCACATCCAAAAGCAACAACTGGTACTGCGTAAGATCCAGTTTAAGGGCTTCTTCGGCAGAGTTGGCTGTGTCTACGAAATACCCTTCCATTTCGAGATTGAACTTTAGAATCTCGCATAAATCCTCTTCGTCATCTACAACAAGTATTCGGTAATCATTCATATTGTTTTGGTATTTTTGAGTTTCTGCAAAGATGACGTTTCTTTGTTTCGGAGCCATGAAATAATTGTTACAATTGTATTACAATTCCGGCCGGGTAAACTCTCCTGCAATGGAACGCCCCATTTCCCGCCGTATTTCCTGCGGAGACAGGTTGTGGCCGAGCAAAAACATTAGTTTGGTAATCACACATTCTACCGTCGCATCGTATCCGCTTATCACTCCGGCATCCAATAGATGTAAGCCTGTTTCGTAACGTGCCATCTCTACCATACCGGTTTGACACTGTGAGATGTTTACGATGATAATACCCCGGCTGGTTGCCTCCTTCAGCAGCTTGATGAACCATGGCTTTTGAGGAGCATTTCCTGAACCGTATGTCTTTAGGGCTACAGCACGCAGGCCCGGTGTGTTTAGCATTGTGCTGACTACCTTTTCCTGAATACCGGGGAAGATTGTCAGAATCATCACATTGGTATCGAATACATAGTGAGGGTGCATCGGAAGTGATAAATCTGCTTTACGGATGCGGTCGTATTCATATTTTATATGGATACCGGCAGTGGCCAACGCTGGATAGTTGTAGGAACGGAAAGCATTGAAGTTTTCTGCATTGATTTTGGTGGTACGGTTACCACGTAATAAATGGTTTTCGAAAAATATACAAACTTCTGGTACTATTGCCCTTCCGTCCGGATATTTGGCAGCAGCTATTTCTATAGAAGTGATTAAGTTTTCTTTTCCGTCGGTACGCAGTACACCTATCGGGAGCTGACTTCCTGTCAGGATAACGGGTTTGGCCAGATTTTCCAACATGAAGCTAAGAGCAGAGGCTGTGTATGCCATGGTATCAGTTCCATGAAGGATGACGAAACCGTCGAAATTATCGTAATTATAATGGATAATCTTTACCAGTTTAGCCCACAAGGCTGGTTCCATGTCGGAGGAGTCGATGGGGGGATTGAATTGATAAGATGAAATTCTGTAGTTAAATCTTTTCAATTCTGGTACATTTTCTTGAAGTTGATCGAAATTAAAAGCTTCCAATGCACCTGTTTCCGGATTCTCAATCATACCGATTGTACCCCCTGTATAGATTAGCAAAACGGAAGGATAATCTGGCTTAATCATAATTCTGTCGTAATAAATTTGCCACAAAGATAGTATAAATACTTTAAAAAGGGAGTACGAATGGTGAAAAAATAACAAATTGCTTTATATCAAGTGCCTTTTGTACGAGATATTCATTAGATAGTGTTTTTATAAATGCCAGAAAAAAGGAGTATTTCTGCCTTTTTCAATGAAAATGTAAGGTTGATGAAAGATAATGGTAAGAAAAAAGGAAGACTATAGGGAATTTTGTCTTTTCATTTGTTTATATCTGTGTAATTTGCTATTTTCGTATAACTAAGAATATAAAACGTGATGAAAACAATGAACTATGCTTTGATGAGCGGCTTGTGTGCTTTGATTATTGGCATACTGTTGGTCGTATGGCCTGATGCTGCTGTAAATTATCTGGTGATAACAATCGGTGTCTTGTTTCTGTTGCCGGGGTTATTAGGATTGTTCGGCTATTTTGCATCTTCCAGACAGTCGGATGGTATGAGCCGTCCTTTTCCTATCGTTGCATTGGGAAGCGCTTGCTTTGGCCTGTGGCTGATGATTATGCCGGCATTTTTTGTAAGCATTCTGATGTATATATTAGGTGTGCTTCTGGTACTTGGAGGCGTCACTCAATTGTCTAATTTTATATCGGTGCGTAACGTGGTAAAAGTGCCGGTGGTTTGGTATGTTATTTCTGTGCTGGTGCTGATTGCCGGACTGGTTGTTCTGTTTAATCCTTTCCAGGCAGCTACTGTTCCTTTTATTGTATTGGGAGTGTCGGCAATTGTATATGGAGCAACCGATTTGATTCGTTTGCTGTTTTATCGCCGTAAAAGAAATGAAAAAGTAACCGATGTGGAAATTATAGAATAAGAAACCGGTCTGTAATTTGATGACGGATTTTTAAGAATGTTACCGATATCCGATGTGGGTGATATCGGTAACATTTTTTTTGTTCTTATTTTCCAGAGTTTCTGTATTGTTTAGGTGACATACCTGTATATCGTTTAAAATATTTTCCAAAGAAGGAGATATCCGGAAAGTTCAGTGAATAGGCTATTTCCTGGATGGTCAGTTCCGTGGACCGTAATTTGGCCTGTGCATCGTGTATGACAAAGGAAGAAATAATGTCCGTCAGTGTCTTCCCGGTTGTTTTTTTGATGGTGGTGCTCAGGTGTTGCGGAGAGAGGTGCATCTTTTCTGCATAGAATGAAATGTTTCTTTCCGATTTATAGTTTTGTACGATAATGCGCACCAGTTCTTTTACTATTTCCTGATTACGGTTGTATCGTACTTGTGAGTTCTCTTCTTTTTTCCGGGTTATATTACCTAATGTCAGAATGATTTGTGAATAAATCAAGTCTGTCTGTGCAGGGGTAATGAATACGTCGCCCAAATGCTGGGCTTTGATTATGGTTTTGAAGGATTCCTGAAAAATTTCTGCAACTTCTTTTTGCAGATGGATAACCGGATTTTCGAAAATGTGAGGAGTATACTCGATTGTTTTAGAGAACAATGTAGAGTGGCGGATAAGTTCTTTTGAAAACCCAATCAGTGTAAAACGGCAATCCTGGCTTTGTGATGTGATCTGAAAGAACATTTCAGGCATGATTACAGCCATTGAGTTCTGACGGAGTTCGTATTGGGTAAGGTGTATGGTTGCAACACAATTGCCTCTTGTGCATAAGAGGAACAGGCAGCCGGGCATTTGTGTGGGGAACTTGAATAGTTGCTTTAAGTTCCCGATGATATCTATTCCTGTAAACATTTGTAAATTAGATGGAATAGATGCAAGAGATTCAATCCTTTTCATTAATTGTCATTAAATAAATCAAGTAACAAATATAAATTATTTGTCGGATAGTTCCAAATATTTATTTGAATGACGCAGGAGGATTGTATGGCTTATTTCCTTTTTTGTGAGAAAAAGCTTTGAACGCGTCTTAGCACTTTTATGCCGGTCATGATGCCGTCGTAGGCAGCTATTCCCATGTTGATGTGCTGCATCATGCTATCTATTTTATTATCACTTCTGGTGGGTGAGAAAAGTTCTTGTGAAATATGCTGCATTCTTTTTTGGGAAGCCTGTATTTCCGCTCTTTTTTCCTCTTTTTTTTGAGAGATCAATTCTATGGTGTAGATTTCTTTCGTATTCATGCCTGTTTCTCCTTATTGGGATTGTCTAAAAACAAATGTGACAAAAAGTTTACCATCGGCTGGAATATCAGTTTTTTTCGATATATGTATATCAGGAATGCCAATAGCAGGATAATTCCTCCTATCATGGCATAACTTCCGGTCAGACTTCCTGTGATAGGCTCGAGGGCGTATACCAGCATAAATGAAAAGTAAAATACGGCCATCATGCTTAATACGGTAATGAGTAAAATAAGAATAAGGGTACCCAGCAGGATAGTCAGTTTTTCCACAAGATCGAATTTCAGATATTCTCCTTGCAGTTCAATGTATTTTTTCATCTCCTTTACAAGAGATTCCAGATTGTCTATGCTTTTGTCTTGAGAAAACATATGCGGTTTGTTAAAGTGAAAAAACAGGCAGACTCATTCAATTTTGAAATGTGAATTAAGTCTGCCTGTTTTGTTAAATTTTTATTCAGCGTCTTTTACTTCTGCTGCAATCTGATCTACCAGGTCATCCATTTCTTCACGATTCAGACGAATGCCTTTTTTACGCAAAAGTTCTGCAATTTTCTTACGGGTATCTTCTCCTTTTTCCGGTGCAAACAATAAGCCTGCTGCTGCTCCCAAGGCTGCTCCGCCTAAAAAAGCGGCTACATAATTTAGTGCTTTCATAATTCCACTTATTTAAAGTTCCTATGTACAAATCTAATAAAAACTTTGATAAGTCGTCACTCTTTTGAGGAAAAATAAGGAAACGAAGGATAAAACTGTATAATTAACAGAATTTAATAGTTTCACTTCTTTTATATTACTACTTTTGCGCGTAATTATATATTGAAAATAGGACTAAATATTAACTAATAATAAAAACAAAACGACATGAGAAAGATTGTTGTATTGGGAATGGGATTGTGCGTAGCACTGGCATTCTCTTCTTGTAAGTCAAGCGAAAGTGCTTATAAGAAAGCTTACGAAAAAGCAAAACAGCAGGAACTTGCAGAAGCTACTGCAGAAACTCCGGCACAGACTCCGGTGGTAGAAGCTGCTCCGGTAGTAGAAGCTGCTCCTGTAACAAAAGCTCCGGTTACAGTTGGAACTGTTCGCGAAGAAAAAGTTGAACTGGTTTCTGGAAATGGCTTGAAAGCATTTAGCGTAGTATGCGGTAGCTTTGGAGTAAAGGCTAATGCAGAAGGATTGAAAGCTACTTTGGATAACGATGGTTACAATGCAAAAGTAGTGTATGCTGCAGAAAAGAATATGTATCGTGTGGTAGTAGAATCGTTCGATACTCGTGAAGAAGCTGCACGTGCAAGAGATGCATTCAAGGCTAAATATCCTCATCGTGAAGATTTCCAGGCTGCATGGTTGTTGTACCGTGTATACTAATCTTCTGTAAATGGAAATATAGTACATGAATAAGAATATGTATTCTATTTAGTGGAATATAAAGCGACGGTTTTTCAGGCCGTCGCTTTTTTTTTATCTTTGCCGGATAACTTGAATTGATAGAAATGATGAAAAAAATAGGATTGTTATTCGGGTGTGCGCTATTTATGCTGCCTTTGAATATGAAGGGACAGGAAAAAGTGGTTCCTTTGAAATACGGAAATATGGATCAGTGGGTGACACGTAAGATTCATGAGTCAGGAGTAATTGGCGGAAAAACCAAGCTGTTGTATGAAGTGGCTCCCACAAAGGTAATTGATGGCAATGAGCCTTATGTAAATCTGGGTGGTTCTCCCTGGGCAAATTCCAATGTAATGGCCAAGGTTATGGGTATTGTAAAGACCAATACCAGTGTGTACCCTGAAAAAAGAGGAAATGGATATTGCGCCCGTCTGGAAACTCATATTGAAAGCGTTAAGGTACTGGGGCTGGTCAATATCACAGTGCTGGCTTCCGGATCGTTGTTTTTGGGCGATATGAAAGAACCGATTACCGGAACAAAGGAAGGAGAAATGGCTCTGAACTCAGGAGTATCGTTTACAACACGTCCGAAAGCTGTTCGTTACGATTATAAGGTACAGATGTCCGGTCAGCCCAATCGTATTCGGCAGACTGGATTTAGCAGAAAGTCTGTGGTGCCCGGACAAGACTGTGCAATTATGACTTGTTTGCTCCAGAAACGTACAGAAGACGCCGAGGGTAATATTATTGCCAAGCGTGTGGGTACTGCTGTGGTGCGTTATAGCCGTACAGAAGATTGGAAAAACGGTGCTACTTATGAAATAATGTATGGCGACATTACAAAGGATGCCGGATATCAGGAAGAGTTGATGAAGCTGGGGGTCGGTGGATATTATGCCCGTAACAGCAAAGGAGAAAGCAAGCAGATAAAAGAAGTGGGATGGGCAGAAGAAGGTGAAGCACCTACTCATCTTATTCTTCAGTTTACTTCCAGCCTTGGAGGTGCTTTTATCGGTTCTCCGGGAAATAAGTTTTGGGTAGATAATGTAAGTCTTGTTTATTAAGACTCTATACGAACAGATCCCCTTGCCGGCCTTTTGTGTGGGTAAGGGGATTTTTGTATCGGAAAAAATGATTGAGGCAGAGACGAAAGTAAATATCAGGAAAGCTCAAGGCCGAATGCTTCTTTAAGCTTCAGCAAATCCGGATTTTTTTTGCTCATCATCTGGAAACGTTCCACATGGCTGTAGGCCCGGATGTTTTCATTGGCTTCACTTACCCGTGTCGTCATTCTTATCTGGCGGTTATGAAGCTGCTGGCGCAGGTGAGCCTCTATTTGTGGTGCAAGCTGTTGCATGTATTTTTGTGCCAGTTCGTTATCGACCACTACTTCAAATGTCTTTTTGTCGGAAAGCAGATGAGGCTGTATATTCATCATACGTCCGGCATTTGCTGCTTCCTCTTTAGGCAGGCGGGCAGCAAATTCTCGCCAGTAATAATCCAGATCTTTTTCGTTGAAGATGTAATCTTCGTAGTTCTCCTCTTCTTGCGGTTGAACGGCTTTTACCGTTGCTGTTGTGCTTGTATTGGTAGGAGCAACCGTTTGGGGGCGTCGGATGGAAATACCTAAATTCCCGGCTTTCATCACAGGAATTTTTTTATCGGTATTTTGAACTGCCGGCTGTACTCCTTTGGGGGCAGCAGCTTGCGGAGTGTTTGACGGCCCTTGCGGAGGTGTAGTTTTGGTTCCGGCTGCTACCGGTGCGTGAGGCTGTGGAGCCGGTGCCTGAGGAGCTGTACCGACAGGAGAGTGAGTTGCATTTCCCTGCGGTCTCGCTGTAGTATTTCCTCCTGTAGTCTGAGCTGTATTGGTCTGTACAGAAGTTGCACCTTGATTGAATACCGGAGACAGGTTCTTTTTCGTCCCTTGTGGAGGAGTCGGGTTTTCCGGTCCCATTGTCAGCTGGGCTACTTGTATAAGGGTCAGTTCCACCAGTAAACGTTTGTTCTTACTGAGGCGATAGTTCAAGTCGCAGTCGTTGCACAGTTTCATGGCCTGATACAAAAACTGAGGAGTGCACTTCTGAGCCTGGGCACGATAGCGTTCACGGATAGAAGCACCCACTTCCAGCAAAGTCAGAGTAGCCTCGTCCTTGCTGACCAGCAAATCGCGCAAGTGCGAAGTCAGTCCCGTGATGAAGTGGTTTCCATCGAATCCTTTTTTCAGAATATCATTGAAGATGAGCAAACTTTCTGCTATTTTGTTTTCCAGAAGAAAGTCTGTCAAGCGGAAATAATATTCATAATCCAGTACATTCAGATTCTCTATTACACTCTTGTATGTAATATGTCCGTTGGTAAAACTTACCACCTGGTCGAATATAGACAAAGCATCACGCATACCTCCGTCGGCCTTTTGTGCAATTACATTCAAGGCTTCCGGTTCGGCTTCGATATGCTCTTTTCTGGCTACATTTTCCAGATGCTCTACGGTATCGCTTACACTGATGCGGCTGAAGTCATAAATCTGACAACGGCTCAGAATCGTAGGAAGTATCTTGTGCTTTTCTGTAGTAGCGAGAATGAAGATGGCATGATGAGGAGGCTCTTCCAAAGTTTTCAGAAAAGCATTGAATGCAGCCTGAGAAAGCATGTGCACCTCGTCTATGATATACACCTTGTACTTTCCTATCTGTGGCGGAATACGTACCTGGTCTATCAGCGAGCGGATGTCTTCCACAGAGTTGTTTGATGCAGCATCCAGTTCATGTATATTATAAGAACGTTGTTCAATAAACGCCCGGCACGATTCACATTCGTTGCATGCTTCCCCTTCGGCCGTGGGATGCAGACAGTTGATGGTCTTGGCAAAGATTCGTGCGCAAGTAGTTTTTCCTACTCCACGAGGCCCGCAGAAAAGATAAGCATGTGCCAGTTTATGACTGGCAATCGCATTTTTCAGCGTTGTGGTCAAGGCTTTTTGTCCTACTACGGTATCAAAAGTTGCAGGGCGGTATTTGCGTGCCGAAACGATGTAATTCTCCATAAATTTTGTTCTTTATAAATGCAAAAATACATAAATTCTCCGTTTTCGCATGGCTTGCAATGATTTATTTCTATCTTTGCAGCACGATAAAACAAGTGTAAATCTTTATGAGTAAGCTGGTTCTGTTTTGGAATTTTATTCGTCGGCATAAGTATGCGATAACCCTTGTTACTTTTGCGCTGATTATAGGTGTGCTTGATGAGGAAAACAGTTTGTTGCAACGTTTTTCTCATTGGCGGGAAATTAATAAGCTGAAATCTGAGATAACATTTTATCGCAATCAGTACGAACGCGACAGCAAGCGTCTGAAGGAGATATCTTCAGATCCGGAAGCTTTGGAAAAGGTAGCTCGTGAGAAATATCTGATGAAAAAGCCCAATGAAGATATTTACATATTCGAGGAAGATTTGAACAAGAAACAATAATGAACAAATATTATACGGTTATTTCTGCTGTAGGAGCAGTGTTGTTGCTGATAGGAGCCATGTTGCAAATCACAAAACTGTTTTTTGCTCCTTATGTATATATAGTAGGTGCGGTGATGTTTGCCTATGTACAAGTTATGTCCGGATATGAAGGCCGTAACATTGTAATCCGCCGTTTGCGCCGTCAGCAAGTGATAGGAGCCATGCTGCTGGTTGTAGCCGGAGTGATGATGATTCTCTGGCACCGCAACGAGTGGGTGGCCTGTCTGAGTATAGCAGCCGTACTTGAACTGTATACCGCCTTCCGTATTCCGCAGGAAGAAGAGCGCGAAAAGAAACAATAATATTTCCTCTATTTTGCAATCTCTGTATTGCTATTCTTTTGCTTTATAATTTTTTTCTCTTCTAAACCGGTTTATTTTATTCCAAAAAGCCTGCGGAAAGCAAAAAAAAGGCTGATTATTGGATTGATATCCGTTTTTTTGCTACTTTTGCACAGTTTTGGGCGGGGTGTGCCAATGCGTAAAGGTACTGTACGTCCGGAATAATTAATAGAAGATACTAATTAAATCGTAAAGCATGATACACAAAGTATTAATAGCTAATCGTGGTGAAATTGCTGTACGTGTGATGCGCTCTTGTCGTGAAATGGGCATTCGTACAGTGGCAGTGTTTTCCGAAGCCGACAGAACGGCTCGCCACGTACTTTATGCTGACGAAGCCTGTCTGATAGGTCCAGCAGCTTCTCGTGAAAGTTATCTGAATATTGATAAGATTATCATGGCAGCCAAGCGTCATGGTGTAGATGCCATTCATCCCGGTTACGGCTTCTTGTCGGAAAATTCCGAATTTGCCCGTCGTTGCCGCGAAGAAGGTATTATCTTTATCGGTCCCGATCCTGAAACAATGGATGCAATGGGTGATAAGATTTCTGCCCGTAAGCACATGATTGCAGCTGGAGTTCCGGTTGTTCCGGGTACCGAAAAACCACTTCAAAGTGTAGAAGAAGCCATACGTATTTGTAACGAGATTGGTTATCCTGTCATGCTGAAAGCCTCTATGGGAGGTGGTGGTAAAGGTATGCGACTCATTCACAACGAAAGCGAAGTGGAAGAGGCTTACAATACTGCCCGTTCAGAATCAATGTCTTCTTTCGGTGACGATACCGTTTATCTGGAAAAATTCGTAGAAGAACCTCATCATATCGAGTTCCAGATTTTGGGAGACAATCATGGCAACGCTGTACATTTGTTCGAACGCGAATGTTCTATTCAGCGTCGTAACCAGAAAATCGTAGAAGAAACTCCTTCTCCTTTTGTGACTCCCGAATTGCGTCAGAAAATGGGTGAAGCTGCTGTAGCAGCTGCCAAGGCTGTCAACTACAAGGGAGCCGGTACAATTGAGTTCCTGGTAGACAAGCACCGCAATTTCTACTTTCTGGAAATGAATACCCGTTTGCAGGTAGAACATCCTATCACAGAAGAAGTAGTAGGTGTGGATTTGGTAAAGGAACAGCTTCGTATTGCCAACAACGAACCGTTGCACTTCAAGCAGGAAGACCTGAAACAGCGCGGACACGCTATCGAATGCCGTATCTGTGCAGAAGACTCAGAAAACAACTTCATGCCTTCTCCGGGTATCATCCGTCAGCTGATTGAACCGAACGGTATCGGAGTACGTATCGACAGCTATGTATACGAAAGCTACGAAATTCCTATTTACTACGACCCGATGATCGGTAAGCTGATTGTATGGGCTACTACCCGTGAATTTGCTATCGAACGTATGCGTCGTGTGTTGTACGAATACAAGATTACAGGTCTGAAGACCAACATCGGTTATCTGCGTCATATTATGAATGTGCCCGATTTCGTTGAAGGACATTATAATACACTGTTCATTCCGAAACATCAGGATATGTTGCGCGAATGGGCCGGACAGAAAGAAGAGGAAACCGAAAACATCGCCATGATTGCTGCGTATATCGACTACCTGATGAATCTGGAAGAAAACAACTCCGGCTCATCCGATAATCGTCCTATCAGCCGCTGGCGTGAGTTTGGCCTGAAAAAAGGAGTATTACGAATTTAAGTTTGTAAGTTTTTAAGTTTTTGAGTTTGTTTTCATCATTCGTACTATAACGGACTCAAAAGCTGGACAAACTCAGGAACTGCAAACTTAAAAGACTTATCAACTTAAAAACTCAAAAGATATGGAAATACATATTGGTGATAGAATTGCCGATGTTACACTGGTTAGCAAGGAAGGTAACAAAGTGCAACTGACAATCGACGGTGTTCCTTACGATGTAGATATCGTAATGGCAGAAAACGGAAGTTGCTCTATTTTGCACGAAGGTAAATCGTACAATGCCGAACTGATCCGTAAGGAAGGTGGAAAAAGCTATACCGTCAATGCACATTACCAGTCGTACAACATCGATATCATTGACTCGCAGGCTAAATATTTGCGCATGCGAAAAGGAGGTGAAGAGAAACAGCAGGACAAGATTGTTTCTCCAATGCCGGGTAAGGTAGTGAAGATTCCTGTAAAGGTGGGCGACCGTCTGCAGGCTGGCGACATTGTAGTGGTAATTGAAGCCATGAAGATGCAGAGTAACTACAAGGTAAACAGTGAGTGTGTGGTAAAGGAAATCCTGGTGAACGAAGGAGACTCTGTAAACAGCAACCAGGTGATTATGACACTCGATGTAGTAAAAGAGGAGGAATAAACTTATGACAACAGCAGAACAATATAAAAAATTCGAGGAGTTGGATAAACTGGCTTCTCAAGGTGGTGGAGTAGAACGTGTAGAAAGACAGCATGCCAACGGACACATGACTGCACGCGAACGTATCGACATGTTGCTCGATAAAGGTACATTCAATGAAATCGACAAGCTGGTTATCCACCAGTGTACTGATTTCGGTATGGACAAGAACCACATCCCTGGCGACGGTATCGTATGCGGATATGGTAAAATCGACGGCCGTCTGGTTTATGTATATGCATACGACTTCACTGTATACGGTGGTACATTGAGTGCTACCGGTGCCAAGAAAATCGTAAAAGTACAGGAACTGGCTCTGAAAAACGGTGCTCCTGTCATTGCTTTGAACGACTCGGGTGGTGCACGTATTCAGGAAGGTGTAGGCAGTATCTCAGGATATGCTTCTATCTTCTACCAGAATACCATTGCTTCGGGTGTAATCCCTCAGATTTCTGCTATTCTGGGTCCTTGTGCAGGTGGAGCATGTTACTCTCCGGCTCTGACCGACTTTATCTTCATGGTGAAGGAAAAGAGCCACATGTTCATCACTGGTCCGGATGTAGTAAAAGCTGTGACACACGAAGAAGTTGACAAGGAAGAACTGGGTGGTGCGTATACACACAGCAGCAAGAGTGGTGTCACTCACTTCCTGTGCGATACTGAAGAAGAAACTTTGATGAGCATCCGTGAGCTGTTGAGTTTCCTTCCGTCAAACAACATGGAAGATGCACCGATGCAGACTTGCACCGATGACATCCGCCGCGCAGAAGAATCATTGATGACTGTGATTCCAGACGATCCGAACATGCCTTATGATATCAAGAATATCATCGAACCGGTAGTCGACAATCACTATTTCTTCGAAGTAATGCCTCACTTTGCAAAGAACATTGTAGTAGGTTTTGCTCGTTTGGGCGGTCGTTCGGTAGGTATCGTTGCCAACCAGCCGGCTTATCTGGCAGGTGTGCTCGATATCAATGCTTCCGACAAGGCTTCTCGCTTCATCCGTTTCTGCGACTGCTTCAATATTCCTATCGTTACCTTCGAAGACGTACCGGGCTTCCTTCCGGGCTGTACACAGGAACACAACGGTATCATCCGTCACGGTGCGAAGATTGTATACGCTTATGCAGAAGCTACTGTGCCTAAGATTACTGTGATCACCCGTAAGGCTTACGGTGGTGCATACATCGTAATGAACAGTAAACCTATCGGTTCGGATGTAAACTTCTCTTATCCTACTGCGGAAATCGCTGTAATGGGTGCCGACGGTGCTGTAAACATCCTGTACCGCAAGGCTACTCCGGAAGAAAAGGCAAAAGCTGTAGAAGAATACAAGGAAAAATTCTCGAATCCGTATCGTGCAGCAGAGCAGGGATACATCGATGAAATCATCCTGCCGAAGGATACACGTTACAAGTTGATTCAGGCATTGGAAATGACTCAGAACAAGAGCCAGAGCAATCCTCCTAAGAAACATGGTAACATGCCGCTGTAATTGAAATAAGATTCAATACATATAGTAGAAAGCAGAAATACGTTGGGTATTTCTGCTTTTTTTAGTTTATACAGGTATTTTCCCGGAAGTACATTTTCTCCTTTGGGTTGAAATAATTTTCCGTTGCCTGAGCCTTTCTTTAAGCATGCGATTACGCGACTTGAATCGTGAGCTCACGATACTTGTATCGTAAGCGAATGGTATTAGTCACGTAAGCTCACGATTCAAGTCGCGTAAATTGGATGCAAAAATCAGCAGTTTTGCCCCGAAAACGACAACTGCGAATGTAACACGGAAAAGAGATTTTAAAGAGTAAAGAATTTTCAATATTTTATTAATCAGTGCCTTACGCTGAAAGATGAAAGATATGAAGCGTGTTTTGTATAATGTTTCAAAATGTACACTAAAACCCCCACCTTTAAAGGTGGCTATTTTGTTGTCATTGCTGCAACATAGTAAAAATATCCTTCATATCTTTCATAAGGCAAAAACTATATTGATTATCAAGGAATAACGCTGAAAGATTGCCCCAAAAACAATCTTTCATAACCTATCATAACCTATCATGCTGCCCTCGGTTCTGTTTCATCGGACAGGGCAGTACTTGCAGCACTTACACTCTTGTAAGCTTCCCCTGCTTGCGGATAGTCATCCAGTAAGCAGTGAGCACCAGTGTACCGGTCAGTATCCACGATACGGGATAAACCAGCATCAGTATATCATATCCTCTCCATACCGGGCAAACTGCATATACCCAAACCATACGGAGCATGCAGGTACCGAAAACCGTGAGCAGGGCAGGAGTGAGCGATTTGCCCATTCCACGCATCGAAGAACCGGCTATTTCGTAACTGCTGGCAAGGAACTGAAGAGCCAGTACCAGATGCATGCGGATGCTGCCGTAATGTTGTACTTCGGGCACGTTGGAGAAGAAACTCAGGAAGAATTCATCCTGCCAGGCAAAAAGCCAGTTGAAGGCAGCGCAGAAAGCTACACTGGAGGCCATACAAGTCCAGAAGATACGGCGTACGCGGTCCATTTTTCCGGCGCCGTAGTTTTGTGCAATAAAGCTGATGGCTGCTCCGTTGAATCCCTGTATGATGAAATAGCAGTAATACTCGAAGTTGAGGGCTGCAGAAGAGCCGGCAATGGCATCGGCACCGTAGGTATTGATAGACGACTGTACTACTACATTCGAGATGGAGAATATCATACCTTGCAGTCCGGCTGGTACTCCAATCCGCAGCATGCGGTTCAGCTCCGTCCAGTTGATTTTCATCTTGTCGAAATGCAGGCGGTAGGGTTCTTTCTCTTTTCGGAGCAGACGGATGATGAGGCTTGCACTGACCATGTTGGCCACTCCGGTAGCAATTGCCACTCCGGCTACCCCCATTCCGAAACCGATGACGAAAAGCAGGTTGAGCAACGTATTGACTATTCCCGCCATAACCAGAATGTAGAGCGGACGCCGGGTATCGCCCATACTGCGCAGAATGGCGGCACCAAAGTTGAATACCATGATAAACGGCATTCCGAGGAAATAAATACGCAGATACATCACCGCATCGTCGAGCACATCGGGAGGAGTTCCCATCCAGCTCAGAATCGGTCTTGCCACACTTACTCCCAGTATCAGCAGGAAAAATCCGCTGAGCACAGCTACAAGAGCCACTGTATTGATGGCATTGTGTATACTTTTCTCGTCTTTCTGTCCGATGTGGTTGGAGATGATGGCACAGGCTCCCATCGAAATTCCTACAAACAGATTGATGAGCAGTCCGATGACCGGAGCATTGCTTCCCACCGCCGCCAGTGCATTGCTTCCTACAAAATGACCTACCACGGCCACGTCTACCGAGTTGAACAGTTCCTGCAACAGACTGCTGGCTGCCATAGGCAGGGCAAATAGTAATATTTTCTTAAACAGCGGTCCGTTGAGCATGTCTATCTCGTTGCTTCGGGAGCGCTTTTCGCTTACGCTATTATCCATATACCTTTATACCTTAAAAAAACGGATGCAAATTTACATGTTTTTTTTATAGGCTGTTTTACAGAAGACTCGGTTGGTTTTCGTTTTTGATGTTTTTATACATTAAGCCGGGTTTTTGGGCCGGTATTTCGCCACAGACAAGGGAAAATAGCTGTGTAGAGTGAAAAAGGAGTAAAAGATGAAGCAATAACAAGATAGTACAAGAAAAACGAGATATTTTATACTGTGCTTGTGGTGAAATAGTCGTTTCTTTGCACTATCAAATCACTGTGAAAAATAAATATGAATAAACACAATAAGTAATCAATATGAATAAAATCGGAAAGTTTTTTTTGACAGCTACCTTGGGTTGCCTGACTGCGTCAGCATGGGCTAATGAAGAAGATGATTTGAGAATCGTGCAGAAACAGATTCTTGAAAATCGGACCATCGATGAGGTGAACCGAATGGCTCATCAGATTGTTTCTTCCGGATTGAATGCCGGAGACGGATATGGGGAAGTGTGGATCAGAGACTTCAATACCTTTATTCAAGTGGCTATGGATGTATCTCCCGATTCTGTGGTGACACATGCCTTGAATACATTTTTCCATTTCCAGGGAAAAACCGGTGATATCGTAGACGGATATATTGATATAAAGAAAGCTGAACTGGATAATGTGGGCGGATATAAATACAGACTGGCAGATTCTTGTCCTCAGTATGCTGCTCATAAAAATACAGTAGAAACAGACCACGAAACATCGCTTATTCAGGCCGTGTATCAGTATGTAAAGAAGAGTGGTAATAAGGCTTATCTGAAGTCGGTTATCAACGGAAAGACTGTAGAACAGCGTCTGGAAGATGCGTTGAACTTCCTGATGACAGAGAAATTCAACAAGCAGTATGGATTGATTATCGGTGCTACAACAGCCGACTGGGGGGATGTGCAGCCGGAACATGCATGGGGAGTAGAGATTGATGAGAATACTCATTTCTCTATCGATATTTACGACAATGCCATGCTGATTATCGCATTGAATAACCTGATGGAACTGACCGACGATCAGGCTAAGAAAGATAAGTATGCAGCTATCAAGGCGGATTTGTCTAAGAATATCCGCAAACATTTGTGGGATAAGGAAAAAGGAAAATACATTCCTCATATTTACTTGAACGGATCGCCTTTCCCGGCTTCGTTCGATGAAAATCAGATTTATTATCATGGAGGTACAGCGGTAGCTATTCTGGCAGGTCTTCATTCGAAAGAAGAAATTGCAGATGCAAACCGTAAGATGCTGGAAAATGTAAAGGCTGCCGGTGCACAGACTATCGGCTTGACCATGTATCCGACTTATCCGGCAGGTGCATTCCAGGGTGTGGGCATGTATCCGTACGGTTATCAGAATGGTGGTGACTGGACTTGGTTTGGTGCCCGTATGATTTGGGGACTGATTGAAAACGGGTTTATCAAAGAAGCATATACAGAACTGGTGCCGATGCTGAACCGCGTGGTAGCAAACAAAGGATTCAACGAATGGTATACACAGTCGGGCGAGCCTAAGGGTTCGGGTACTTTCCGTGGCGAAGCCGGTGTATTGGTAAAGGCCATCGAAATGATGCGCGACTGGGCTAAGAATTATCAGGCTGCTCCTGTGAAGAAAGAAGAAGGCAATAAGGTCTTGTTTACTTTCGGTCAGTCGAATTCTGCAAATCACGGACAGGGCTTGTACAAACCGCATAATAAGGTGTTGAACTATTTCGAAGGAATGACTTATCCGTCACAGGATCCGCTGATTGGTGCTACCGGCGAAGGCGGTAGTGTATGGAATATCCTGGCCGATAAGATGATTGATGCGAAGATGGCTTCTTCTGTAACACTGATTCCTATCGGTGTTGGTGGTGTGGAAATCTCTGCCTGGGCAGAAGGTGGCTTCCTGAATGGTAAACTGATTGAGACTATCGAACAGATGAAGAAACAGGGTATCGAACCCGACTACATCTTGTGGCATCAGGGAGAAAGCGACAATATCGCCAATACTTCTACAGAAGATTATATCCGTATGTTCGAAAATATCCGTGAAGCTTTCCGCTCTCGTGGCATCAACGCTCCTATCGTAGTGGCTGTAGCAAGCTATCATCCTAACTGTCTGGAAGAAGACAAAGGATGCAGCCGGGAAATCCGTGAAGCACAGATGCAGTTGGCTAAGAAATACAAGGATATTTACTTAGGTCCTGATACAGATAAGTTGGATAAGGCTTACCAACGTGCCGATGGAGTTCATTTCTCTTCATTGGGTCAGCAGGAACATGCAGACGGTTGGCTGAAAGCGTTGAAAAATATAAAGTAACTTTATAATGCAAATAGGTATTATGAATATATATAAATTATTGATAGTATGGGCTTGTATGTCCATACTATCTGCTTTTTGTTCGGTAGTGTATGCCGGAGAAGTGAAAGTCATTTCCCGCATGAATTATTATACCAATGAAGCAAAAGCGGAGATTCTGGTTTGTCTTCCTGAAGAAGAAAATGTGCCTTATACAGTAGCAGAGTGGGAAGGAAATAAGGTTGCCTTGCATAAAGGAGTGAATGTGCTTTCTATCCCGATGTCTTCTTTGAAAAAGGGAAACAATACTTGTGCGGTTGAACTGAAGTCGGAAACTGAAACTGAGCAATATCCGGTAGAGGTATTGTGTTTGCCGGCTAAGGCCAATGAAGTGAAGATAGACCGCCTGACAGGAGCGTTGCGTGTAGAAGGCTGGCAGTGGATGCCGGTAGGATTTTATTCCAGCCTGAACGGAAGAAACTTTGATTTTCTGCGTAGTGAAGTGACTCAAGGCATCAACCTGTATTCGCCTTATCATAACATTACGGAAGACAACCGTGCCGACCGTATGGCGTATCTGGATCTTTGTGCTCAGTTGGGTATAAAGGTGAACTATAATGTATGCAGTCTGGCAGGCAGTCAGGGTGTGGGACTGAATATCAAGGCTACTCAGGAGGAAAAACTTGCTGCCTTGCGCGAAGAGATTCTGAGAGTGAAAGATCATCCGGCTTTGCTGTCGTATTATATTGCCGACGAACCGGACGGACAGGGAGTAAGTCCGGAGGTACTGAAACGTTCTTACGACCTGATTCATGAACTCGACCCTTATCATCCGGTATCTGTGGTTATCATCAGCTCGTTGCCGGCACGCCGTTATGCCGATACTTACGATATCATCATGGCCGATCCTTATCCGATACCTAACGGACCGGCATCATCGGCTTCTGATATGATTCGTGAAATTTACGAACAGATGCGTTATGAAAAGGCTGTATGGCTTGTACCGCAGGTGTTTGGTGGGGGAGAAATCTGGACACGCGAACCTTCTGCCCGTGAAGTGCGTGCCATGGTGTATGGCAGTGTGCTGGAAGGTGCCCGTGGTGTACAGGGTTTCCACCGTATGCCCGACTCCGGTTCTCCGCTGTTGTGGAACGGATTCAAGGAAGTGGCTGTAGAGCTGCAGCAGATTGCTCCTTATCTGTATGATGCCTATTCGTACAAAGTACAGGTAGGAGAAGGGTTGCTGGCACGTGTGTTCCATCGTGAAGGTCGTCTGCTGGCTGTGGTACAGAATATGCAGAACAAACCTCGTGAAATTGCTGTATCCTTGAAGGAACAGGTTGCAGACGGAACTCCGGTTCAAGTGATATTCGAGGATCGTGAAGTCGTTGTAAAGAATGGACAATTTAGCGATATACTGGCACCGTTTGCTACAGGAGTATATAAAATCAAACCTGTAAAAGAGGCTTCGGCTGTCGTAGCAGGAAATCTTTCTGTCAACCCGAGCTTTGAACTCTCTGTGGAGGCTGGTCAGATGACCGGTGGTAGTGGAGGAGCCGGCGGTAAGGGCGCTACACTGATGCCCGATACGCGTGTGGCTTTCGACGGAGAAACTTCACTCCGTCTGCACAATCCTTTCCCCGATGCAGGTGCAGCGCGTGGCTTGTTCCCTATAGACAATGAATCGGACCGTACTTATATTCTTTCGGTCTGGGCACGTACAGACCAGCGTACTTTGGATTTGCATCGTGCAAAAGGAACAAAACTGACCTTTAAACTGGCATTGGGTTCACTGGGTGAGAAGGAGTTTGAACTGACCGATACTGCATGGACTCGTTTCCAACTGGTATGCCCTCCTCGGGAATACAAGCGTACACATCATGGCGGAGCGGCCGGATCCATTACATTAAGAGGAGAGGGTACTGCCTGGTTCGATTTGGTACAGATTACTCCGGAACTTTCTATTCTGCCGCAGCGTACTGCTGATGGAAAAGGTTTCATGGTATCCATGGATTGTTATCTGGAAGGGGGAGAGATACGTTATACGACCGATGGCAGCGAACCGTCCAAGCGTTCTTCTCTTTACCAGTCGCCTTTCGAAGTACGTAGCGTGAAAACAATCCGTGCACGTGTATACGACAAGGACGGAAAGGCTTATGCAGAAGAATCGCAGACTATTGCTGCGCACAAGGCTCTGGATGCCAAGGTGACTTATCTGAAGCCTTATAGTCCGAAGTATACAGCCGGAGGAGACGGAGCAATGACCGACGGACGTTTTGCTCCTCTGAATGCACAGGCTCCTTTGTGGCATGGGTATATCGGCAACGATATCGACTTGGTTGTAGATTTGGGTAGCGTACAGCGTATCAACCGTGTTTCTTTAGGTTTCATGCAGTCGCTTACCGCATGGGTAATGCCTCCAAAGGAAGTGGAAGTACTGGTTTCTGAAGATGGAGAAAACTTCCGTTCCGTGAAGAAGATACGTTATGGAGAGGCACGTCAGGGAGCCGGAGAATACGATTATATCCGTATTCCTTTCACTTTTGAAAAGTTGAAAAAAGACGCCCGCTATGTACGTATCAAGGCGGTACATCCTCAGACTTTACCATCCTGGCACCGTGTACAGGGTGAGTCCTGGATGTTTATTGATGAAGTTGTAATAGAATAAATAGGCATCGAATCAAATCTATTTTTAAGTGTAAAGTAAATGTATTAATGTTGCATTACTTAAGAAAAGCAGCCGCTGATGTGAATCAGCGGCTGCTTGCTTTTTTCCTGATAAGTCTTTATGATAGAAATGTTATATCTTCCGGAAAGGTGGCTTCACTACCTGTGCCTTCAGTTTCCGGCCTCTGTTGTCAAGATATATTTCTGTTCCGGGAGTTGCATATTCTGTTTTTACATATCCCATTCCGATTCCGATTTTACGGGTAGGCGACATGGTTCCGGAAGTCACATGTCCTATGGTTTCACCTTCTGAGTTGGTCAGCGCATAGCCATGGCGAGGGATGCCTCGGTCTATCATTTCAAAACCTATCAGTTTTCGTGATACACCTTCTGCCTTTTGTTTTTCGAGGAAGGCTCTGTTGGTAAAGTTTTTGCCCTCTACAAATTTGGTAATCCATCCCAGTCCGGCTTCCAACGGCGATGTAGTATCGTCGATGTCGTTTCCATACAGGCAGAAGCCCATTTCCAGTCTGAGGGTATCGCGTGCTCCCAGACCTATTGGTTTGATACCGAATTCAGCACCCGCTTCGAAGATAGCGTTCCATATCTTCATGGCATCCTGAGGATAGAAATACAGTTCGAAGCCTCCTGCACCGGTATATCCTGTATTCGAAATGATGACTTCCGGTACACCTGCAAATTCTCCGGTCCGGAATGTATAATAAGGAATCTCAGACAGATTGACGGGAGTCAGCTTTTGTAGTGTGTCGATAGCTTTGGGACCTTGTATCGCCAACTGACCGATGTGGTCGGATGAGTTCTCAAGTTCTGCTCCTACGCTATTATGCGATACACACCAAGTCCAGTCTTTGTCTATATTGGCTGCGTTTACTACCAACATGTACTTTTCCGGTTCGTAAGCATAAACCAGCAAATCGTCTACGATACCTCCTGTTTCATTGGGAAAGCAGGTATACTGCACTTTCCCAGGTGTGAGGACAGCTGCATTGTTGGAAGTGACTTGTTGGATAAATTCGAGTGCATGCGGACCTTTTACCCAAAATTCTCCCATGTGCGATACGTCGAAGACACCTACTCCCGTACATACGGTCATGTGTTCGTCTATGATTCCGGAATATTCGATAGGCATGTTGTAGCCTGCAAATTCATGCATCTTGGCACCCAGTTCGATGTGCTTGTCTGTAAATGGAGTTGTTTTCATAACTGCTATAGAAAATAAGGTTTTGATGGCAAGATAGCAATTATTTCTCAGATGGCAAGGATTGCACAGCGTAAATTTAGGGGAGGGTATATACAAATCACGTGAGCCATCGAGAATAATACCGTTGGCCCACGTGAATATGATAATGAGTTGTTGTCTTGATTAATATCTTTTGGCAGTCAGTTCGGCAATCTTGACGATTACGTTCATGGCCTTTTCCATCGACTGGATAGGAACAAATTCATAACGTCCGTGGAAGTTCAGTCCTCCGGCAAAGATATTGGGGCAAGGCAGTCCTTTGAACGACAGCTGTGCTCCGTCTGTACCTCCGCGAATTGCTTTTACTTTAGGCTCTACTCCAGCTTCCTGCATGGCAGCAAAAGCAATATCGATGATATGCATCAGCGGTTCCACTTGCTGGCGCATGTTGTAATACTGATCTTTCAGTTCCACACAAACTGTGTCATTGCCATATTTTTCGTTCAGTTTTGCAGCACACTCCTGCATGAAAGCTTTCCGTGCTTCGAATTTCTGACGGTCATGATCACGGATGATGTAAGAAAGGGTAGACGATTCTACTTCCCCCTCCATACCAATCAGGTGATAGAAACCTTCATAACCTTCGGTAGTAGCTGGAGTTTCGTTGGCAGGCAGCATGGAGATGAATTCATGAGCCACCAGTTGCGAGTTGATCATTTTGTTTTTGGCATATCCCGGATGTACGTTACGTCCTTTTACATGTACTTTGGCAGCAGCGGCATTGAAGTTTTCAAACTCCAGTTCTCCCACTTCTCCTCCGTCCATGGTATAAGCCCATTTACATCCGAACTTTTCTACATCGAACTTGTGTGCTCCCAGACCGATTTCTTCATCCGGATTGAATCCGATACGGATTTTTCCGTGTTCTATTTCCGGATGCTCTTTCAGATAAGCGATGGCAGAAATGATTTCAGCAATACCGGCTTTGTCGTCGGCTCCCAGCAGGGTGTGTCCGTCGGTTACGATAAGGTCTTCTCCCTTGTGATCCAGCAGTTCAGGGAACTGGCGGGGCGACAGGATAATGTTTTCTTCTGCACACAAAGGAATGTCTGTACCGTCGTAAGCAGATACGATGCGTGGTTTTACATTGGCTCCCGACATGTCCGGACTGGTATCCATATGTGCAATGAATCCGATAACTGGGATGTTACGTGTCGTATTGGCCGGTAATGTGGCGAACAGATATCCGTTGTCATCGAGACTGATTTCCTCCAGTCCAAGTGCTTCGAGTTCTGTTTTCAGATATTGTGCAAAAACCATCTGTTTGGAAGTACTGGGTGTTACTTCGGTGGTTTCGTCGGATTGTGTGTCGAAAGCTACATACTTTAAAAAGCGTTCTGTGATAGTCATATCTTTAAATTGTTAAATTTAGATGAGGTAAAGGTAGCAATTCGAGATTGAACAGACAAGGATATATTCGTTAAAAAGATATACAAGACCACAAAGTCTTACAAATAGTCTAAGTTAATCGGAAGGAGTTTTGTAACTTTGCAGCCGTATTTTAACAGTATTGTATGAAAAAAATAATTATATTCCTCTTATTGTGTCTGAATCTGCTCAGAGGAGTTGCACAGACACAAGACAGTATTCAGTTTGTAGATATTATTCAGCCTACCAAAGTTCTTCAGGAAACCTTGCAAAAAGATTCTTTGATGAGCAAGAAAGAGGCACGAAAACTGAAAAAGAGTCAGCGGAATCTACATTATAATATATTAGGTGGTCCCAGCTATACTCCCGACTTCGGTCTGCTGGTAGGGGGAAGTGCCTTGATGACTTTCCGTTTAAATCCGAAAGACACCACCATGCGTCGTTCAGTGTTGCCGGTAGCTATGGCTTTTATGTTCAATGGAGGATTGAATATAATGGTAAAGCCACAGCTGTTTTTCAAAGACGACAAGTTCCGTATATTCGGACAATTCAGTTATAAAAATACGCAGGAAAATTTCTACGGGGTAGGATACAGCACCAATAAAAACTACGAGCGAAGTGATTCTACCAGTCAGTACCGTTATAGCGGAATACAGTTCAATCCCTGGTTCCTGTTTCGTATAAAGGACAGCAATGTGTTTTTAGGACCACAAATTGATTTGAACTATGATAAGATTACCGATCCGGCCAAACACCTGGCTACACAGGAAGATTTTGCGGCAGCCGGAGGTAATGCCAATGGATATACCAGTTTCAGTTCGGGTCTGGGTTTCCTGCTGACATACGATACCCGCGATGTACCGGCCAATCCTTATAAAGGTGTTTATGTGGATTTCAGGGGGTTGATGTATCAGAAATGGTTGGGAAGTGACGAGAACTTTTACCGCTTCGAGCTGGATTATCGACAGTACAAGAGTGTGGGAGAACGTAGGGTAATTGCCTGGACGGCTCAGACCAAGCATGTGTTAGGTTCTCATATACCATTAAATAAATATGTATTGAGCGGAACACCGTTCGATTTGCGCGGATACTATATGGGACAGTATCGCGATAAATCTTCGCATGTAGTGATGGCCGAATACCGTCATATGTTTAATACCGACCGCAGCAACTGGTTTAAGAAACTGATTTACCGTCTGGGATTTGTGGCCTGGGGAGGATGCGGTTTCATGGGACCTACTCCGGCGAAGATAGAAGGAGTATTGCCTAATGCCGGACTGGGGCTGCGTATTGAAGTGCAGCCCCGTATGAATGTGCGTCTGGATTACGGACGTAACTTTGTGAACCGGCAGAATCTGTTCTACTTTAACATGACAGAGGCGTTCTGATTCTGTTTAGAACAGCGACCACGATACGGTGAGTCCGGCCATGACAATGGCCACCATACTCATCAGTTTGATAAGAATATTCAGACTGGGACCGGAGGTGTCTTTAAACGGATCGCCTACGGTATCCCCAACTACGGTGGCACGGTGTACCTCACTTCCCTTGCCACCGAAGTTTCCTTCTTCTACATATTTCTTTGCATTGTCCCAGGCTCCCCCTGCATTTGCCATGAAGATGGCCAGTACGAAACCGGACGACAGGCCGCCGGTCAGCAAGCCAATTACTCCCGGAACTCCGAAGATTAGTCCGGTGAGGATAGGGGCAATGATAGCCAGCAACGACGGAAACAACATTTCCTTTTGTGCTCCCTGTGTGGAAATGGCTACACACCGGGCATAGTCGGGCTCGGCTTTTCCTTCCAATATGCCCTTTATCTCACGGAACTGCCGGCGTACCTCTTCCACCATGTGGGCTGCTGCACGTCCTACGGCATTCATGGTCAGTCCGCAGAACAGGAAGGCCATCATACTGCCTATGAACATGCCCGAAAGTACCTTCGGATTCATCAGTGTCACGTCGTAATATATCATGAAGTCTGTAAAACTGGCTTTATGCAGAGGGACACTTTCTCCGCCGGGCAACTGAAGTACGGTATTTCCCAAGCGTTCCAGTCCGATACGTATTTCCTCAATATACGAAGCCAGCAGAGCCAGTCCGGTCAGTGCAGCAGAACCGATGGCAAATCCTTTTCCTGTGGCAGCTGTCGTATTTCCTAACGAGTCGAGTGCATCGGTGCGTTTGCGCACTTCTTCTCCCAGTTCACACATTTCCGCATTACCTCCGGCATTATCGGCAATCGGACCATAGGCATCTGTTGCCAGTGTGATTCCCAGTGTAGACAGCATACCTACAGCTGCAATTCCGATTCCGTAGAGTCCCATGCTGATGTTCGAAAGGTCGAATCCGGAGGCCAGCCAGTAAGATAGAATGATGCCCGCAACTACAGCGATTACCGGAATGGTAGTGGAAATCATTCCCAGTCCGATACCCGAGATGATGACAGTCGCCGGTCCTGTCTTTCCGCTTTCGGAGAGTTTCCGTGTGGGCTTATACGATTGCGAAGTATAATACTCGGTAGAGCGTCCGATGATGATACCTACTGCCAGTCCTACTACCACTGCCCATGCGATGTATTGCCAGTTGGTGATATTCAGCAACCATAAGATTCCGAAAGTAGCAGCTACAATCAGTAGGGAACTCAGATTCGTACCGCGTGAAAGTGCCTGTAACAGTTCTTTCATATTTTCCCCTTCCCGGGTACGTACCGTAAAGATACCGATGATGGAAAGCAGAATCCCCACTGCGGCAATAAGCATCGGTGCAATGACAGCCTTAAACTGCATATCCGTATTTCCTGAACCGATAAAAGCTGCCGCACCTAGTGCTGCCGTAGCCAGAATGGAACCGCAATACGACTCGTACAGGTCGGCTCCCATACCAGCCACATCGCCCACGTTGTCACCCACATTGTCGGCAATGGTTGCCGGGTTTCGCGGGTCGTCTTCCGGAATGCCGGCTTCTACTTTACCAACCAGGTCGGCTCCTACATCGGCTGCTTTGGTATAGATGCCTCCTCCTACGCGGGCGAAGAGAGCCTGAGTAGAAGCTCCCATACCAAAAGTAAGCATGGTTGTGGTAATCATGCAGAGTTTCGAAGTCGGATTCATCATATCTTCCGGAACGCAGTGATCCAGCAAGAGATACCAGAAAGAAATGTCGAGCAGTCCCAGTCCTACTACCACCAGTCCCATGACAGCCCCGCTTCGGAACGCAATGCGCAGCCCTTTGTTGAGTGAGCTTCGTGCAGCATTAGCTGTACGTGCAGAGGCATAAGTGGCAGTCTTCATACCCAGATAACCAGCCAGACCGGAGAAAAATCCACCGGTAAGAAAGGCTACCGGAACCCAGGAATTTTGCAGATTGAATCCGTAGGCCATGACGGCAAAGAGCACTACCAGTACCGCGAATACCCATGCCACGACTTTATATTGCTGTTTCAGATACGACATGGCGCCTTTGCGCACATGTGAAGCTATTTTTTGCATGGCGGGAGTACCTTCGCTTTCCTGCATCATCTGCCGGTAGAAATAACCGGCCAGTACCAGTGCCAGAAGCGAGGCAGCCGGTACAATCCAAAAGAGGTATGTTTCCATGTTGATCCGATTTAAAAGTTATGCCTAAATATATGGATTTTCAGCGAAATGGAAGGTGTAAAAACTTGGTTTTATTGTTCTTTTTATCGGATGCAGGCGGTTTTGATTTTTCTCCGTTTTACGCGACTTGTATCGTGAGCTCACGATACTATTACCGTTGGCTTACGATACAAGTATCGACAGGCAACGATACAAGTCGCGTAAAACGGGGGTAGAAGTGGCAGGAGAGAGGACAGAAAAAGAGGCTGTACCGGGAAGGAGAAGTGAGGAAATCGCTTTCTCGTTTTCCGATACAGCCTCTTTTGTGACTGTACAATCAGACTGGTCTGATTATGGTTTCCTTTTTGCCTGTACGGCTTTGTGCAGATACTGTACAGACTTCGGGGTTAGTAACTGAGTTTTACTCCGGCAAAGTAAGAGCGCGGCATTCCCGGTCCGTAGATGTAGCCCGAGTCACGGTCTTTACCTTGGTCGAAATCCTTCTGGTATGCATTGAAGAGATTCTGTACACCTGCATTAATCTGCAGGTTGATATTCTTGTACAGATTAAACTCGTAACCAGCCTTGAAGTTCACTTCCATGAACGACGGAGTTTTTTCCGTACGGTCTTTTTCGATGTATCCGGCACGGTGCTCTACCAGCATGGAACCGGTATAAGTGCCCGACAAAGCTAAGGTAAGCGGTTTCACCGGATTGTAAGTCAGCGTGAAGTATCCGTAAAGGTTCGGAGTGCGGAACATACGTTTCTCCAGCGGGAGATCGGCGTCGTCGCTCCAGTTTCGTGCTTCCTTGTATTCTGCTTGCTGTAAGGTGACACCGGCCTGGAATTGTAGCAGACTGCGGTAAGCCAACTTGCCTTCTACGGTCATGCCGTATACTTGAGCACCACTTTCGTTGTAGCGTTCGTTTATCAGGATACCGTCGATGGTGCCCAGTTGTCTCAATGCAAATACGTCAGACAGAGAGGTGTAGAAACCCTCTATCAGCAAGTTTCCTTGCCAGTCTCCCCAGCGGTGATACATGTCGGCAGACAGGCTTACACTCTGCGATTTCTCTTCGGTCAGATCTTTGGCCAACTGAATCATCGAAACGGTACCTCCTACATTGGCAATGTGCAGGTCTTCATCGAAAGCCTGAGGCGCACGGAAACCGAATGAGTAGCTGGCACGGAAGTTCAGGTTTTCTGTCGGGTTGAAACGGAGGTTTGCTCTCGGACTGAAGATGATATGATTCATCAGATTATGCTTGTCGAGACGTCCTCCGATGAGGAATCCCCATTTCTTGTTTTTCCATTCGTTCTGGAAGAACGCGCTGGCAATGCCCACTCGCTGGTCTGTATAGCGGTTGTATCCCCACATTTCGTCGTGCAGCTTGTCTTCGTTGTACTCGATACCTCCGGTAAATTCGGCCGGCATGAACAGGCATCGGTCGAAGTTGTAGTTGTATTGTGCACCTGCCACCCAGGTGAGGTCGGTAGTAGAACCATAGGCATTGAGGTCCTGGTTCCCGCCATAGTAGCTGTCGCGGTTGATGTGCTGTGCCGATGCATAGATGCTCAGACGCTGTTTTTCATTGGGCGAGAAATAGTCGAACTTCACACTTCCGGTATTGATGCTGTGTTTGGTCTGTTCGGCAATGTCTGCTTCGTGGGCAGGACGTTCCAGCAGATTACCTCCTCTTCTGTATTCCTGCAGATGATGGTATTCGAAAGTCAGCTTGGTATACGTACTGGTCTTGAGGAACGAACGGAACCCCAGGGTCTGGTTATTCAGTTCCGGCAGTTCGGTAAAACCATCACCGTCGGCATCATAACCGCTACGTTCTCTGTTCTGTCCGAATACGTAAAGTCCCGCCTTATGATTGTCTGTCACCAGCGATGCATTCAGTGTAGTATTGTTTTCGAATACAGTAGTACCGCCAATACCGGTAAGGGTATGCGAGAACTGTCCGGAGTTGTGTGTAGGTTCTTTGGTGATGATGTTGATGGTTCCGGCAATGGCTGAAGAACCGAACAAGGCAGAACCTCCTCCGCGCATTACTTCTACACGCTCAATCATGTTGGCAGGAATCTGTTCCAGTCCGTATACTCCCGACAAGGCACTGAAGATAGGGCGTGAGTCGATGAGAATCTGTGTATAAGGACCGTCCAGACCGTTGATACGTACCTGCTGGAAGCCGCAGTTCTGGCAGTTATTTTCTACACGTACACCCGGTTGGAAGTTGAGGCCCTGTGCCAGACAGCTGGAGTTGGTGTTTTCGAACACCTTCATGTCCATTACGTTGACCAGTGTAGGAGCCAGTCGGCGGGTCGTTTCGTTGCGGTTGGCCGATACCACTACACCGTCTAGGGCAATCATGTCTTCTTCTATTTCGAAGTTTATCTCTACGGTTTTACCCTTTTTCAGATGAACGTTTTTGGTTACGGTCTTATAGCCTACCGAGCGGACTTCTACGGTAAAATCCCCTTCCGGCAGATTCTTGAGGAAATAGTGTCCGGTTTCGTCGGTCACGGTTCCGATGGTAGTTCCTTTCAGTGAGATATTGATGAACGACAGATGTTCCTGTGTATGCTTGTCTACTACGTGTCCTAATAAGTTGGCATCCGATCCTTCCGGATTATATGCATATAAAGTACAGGGAATCAAGGTGAATATGATTCCTAAAACGAATGTATATAAAGTTTTCATTTCTTTTGTAATTATAAAATTGGTTCCTGTTTTTGTCCGTACACAATCTTCCCTTTCGTGCATACGGCATGAAAGTGTGCTGAGGGCGTTTGTCCGGTTTTGTAAAATGAAATACGGGTACACACGCTCTCATACACGTGCAGGGTGTATGCAAGTATCAGGTTCTATACATCTCAGGGGAGAGGATAGAACGTGCAGGGATAAAATGTGTAAGGATGTTTTTTACTTGTCTGTTTTATGCAGTAAACCAACAAGAGGGCGGAGCACGCAGACGGATGCCCTTGCTGTGAAGACGGTACTGCTTACGCGGCAAGGCCGGTATCAGTAAAGTGAAGCAAAGGCACAGGTATAGTGGGAGCGGATAAGATGGAAGTACCTCTCCCGAAGTGAAGAAATGAGACAGGAAGAAAATGGTTTCCAACTGTCCGGCAGTATGGGTATGTTCTGCTTTACCCGGGTGTGAGTGGACCACAATTACCCCGTTTACCACATGGCTATGGGTAAACATCATGATTCCCCCTAAATAAAATACAAACAGTAGGGGAAGAAACAGACGGATAATTGAGTTTATTTTCTTTTTACCACTCATTGGTTGCTATACTCTGCAAGGTGCAGATGTCTTGTATTGTTTAAAAAATATTTGAGACCTTGCGGCATCAGTCCATTTGCTGGTAGTTTTTGGCCAGTCCGCCTTCGCTGGTTTCCTTGTACAGGGAAGGAAGGTCGTGTCCGGTCTGTTTCATGACTTCTACTACCTTGTCGAAGGATACACGGTGATGTCCGTCTGTGAAAGCCGAATAGATATTGGCATCCAGTGCACGTGCTGCGGCATAGGCATTTCGTTCGATACACGGAATCTGTACCAGTCCGCATACCGGGTCGCACGTCATGCCCAGGTGATGTTCCAGTCCCATTTCGGCTGCATATTCTATCTGTGCCGGACTGCCTCCGAACAATTGGCTCGCTGCGGCTGAGGCCATGGAGCAGGCTACTCCCACTTCGGCCTGACATCCGGCTTCTGCTCCGGAGATGGAAGCATTGTGCTTCACGATGTTTCCTACCAGACCGGCTGTAGCCAGTGCACGGAGAATACGTGCGTCGCTGAAATCGCGGCTCTTCTGCAGGTGATATAGAACGGCCGGAACCACTCCGCATGCTCCGCAAGTAGGAGCTGTTACAATCTTTCCTCCCGATGCATTTTCTTCGCTTACAGCCAGTGCATAGGCGAAGACCATTCCTCTGGAACGTAACGAGTCTTTATAGCCTTTGGAACGTATGTAGTAGGACGATGCCTTACGGCGGAGATTCAACGGACCAGGCAGTACACCTTCCGCGTCGAGTCCGCGGTGGATGGCTTCTTTCATGGTTTCCCAGACTTCTGCCAGATAGTCCCATATTTCTTTACCTTCGCATTGCTCTACATATTCCCAGTAGCTTCTTCCGGTGTGTTCGCACCAGTACAGAATCTGGCTCATGGTACCCATCGAATACACTTCGGGGGTAGCTGTACGGTCGTGTCCTTCTTCTGCCAAAGCTCCTCCTCCTACACTGAATACAGTCCATTCGTCGGTTACTTTCTTCGATGCATCCAGCGATTTGAAGGTCATACCGTTCGGATGGAAAGGGAAGAAGATGTGCGGTTTCCATAAAATCTCTACCGGGGCATGTGGCTCCATGGTATCGAGGATGGCAACATCTGTCATGTGCCCTTTGCCTGTAGCTGCAAGGCTTCCGTAAAGGGTTACTTGAAAGGAAGCAGCTTCGGGATGTTTGGCCAGAAACTGTTCTGCGGCTTTACGAGGTCCCATCGTGTGACTGCTCGACGGACCTGTACCGATGCGGTATAATTCTCTGATTGATTTCATGCTGCAAAGGTAATAAAAAACTGAATATATAATTCGCCGTAACAGGGAATATGAGTGTAGAAAAAAGGAAAAAAAGGATAGTTGGGAAGAGTGGGAGAGAGAAGGGGGAAGGGGGATGTAAAAATGGCATCTTTCAGAGAATGAAAGATGCCATTTCACTTTTTATAAGACGTTATTAAGGAGATTGTCAGTTTACATAGGCTGTTGAGAAGTGTTGCTTTCTTTCCAGCCTCCGCCTAAAGCTTTATACAAGTTGATCATGGTAATCTGCTTGTCGCGGATGGCATTGCTTAGACTGATCTGTGCGTCCAGATATCCACGCTGTGCGTCCAGCAAGTCCATATATCCGATTACTCCGTTGATATACTGCAACTGAGCCAGGTCGAGGGCACTTTTTGAAGCCTGTTCCAGACGCAGACGGGTTTCGTATACTTCTTTTATCTTGTTGAACTCAACGATTGCATTGTAGGCGTCTTTAAATGCATTGAGCACTGCTTTTTCGTAGGCATAGGCTGCCTGTTCGCAGGCTGCTTTCTTGGCTTTCAGCATGGCCCGGTTCTTTCCCATGGCGAAGATGGGCTGCAGAATATTTACCGAAAGCAGGTGATAAGGCGACTTCAGCAAGTCTTTCAGCTCTGCACTTTCAGCACCGTAAGAAGCTGTCAGCGAGATAGTCGGGAACAGGTTGGTAAAGGCTGCTCCTACAGAAGCATTGGCTGCAATCAGTGCCTGTTCTGCCTGGCGTACATCCGGTCTTCTTTCCAGTAAGGTAGAAGGAAGGCCTACCGGAAGGCTGTTGGTGAACATTACTTCTTCAGGAAGAATAGAGCGCTGGATGTGGTGAGGATAATCGCCGCTTAGGAAGGCAATTTCGTTTTCTTTCAATGCTATTTTCCGTTCCAAATCGGGAACCAGAGTGGCTGTACGGGCCAACTCTACCTGTGCCTGACGGAATGCAGTTTCCGAAGTCAGACCACCTTCGTATCTGATACGGGCCAGATGTAAACTTTCCCGACGTGCATCTACGGTCTTTCGTACAATTGAGAGCTCGTTGTCCAATGCCACCAGTTCGAAATAAGCCTGTGCCACCTGCGCGATGAGCGTCATTTTCAGTGCACGCTGGTTTTCGATGGAACCCATGAATTCGGCCAGACTTTTATCTCTGTTCCAACGCAGTTTGCCCCACAAGTCAAGTTCCCAAGTTGCCCCGATTTTCAGGTCGAACTCGTTGCTCGATTTGTAATGGTCTCCTCCATAGTTTTCACCTTCTTTTTCTCCATAAGCCTTAACTCCTACAGCCGGAAACATATTGGCATAGTCAATGCGTTTCATGGCAGCCAGTTCCTTTACCCGGGCTGCTGCAATCAGCATGTCTTTGTTGTAGGTAAGCGTTTTGCGGATGAGTGTCTGCAGAGTGGTATCTGTGTACATTTCCTCCCACGAGTAATCACCGAGCGATGTGGAGTCTACGCTGGTGCTGTCCAAGGTCTCCGGCAGGTTGAGTTTAGGGCGTGTGTAGTGCTTTCCCAACTGGCAGCTTCCCAGGAATAGGGTAGCTGTCAGTGTGCATAAAACCAGATATATATAGTTCGTTTTTTTCATGAGTCGTCCGAATTAGTTAGCTTTTTTTGCTTTCAGTTTGTTGGTAGCCTTGTAAATCATTACAAAGAAGAACGGAACCAATACGATACCAATGGTTACGGCTACAAGCATTCCGAAGAATACACCGGTACCGATTGCCTGACGGCTTGCCGAACCCGGACCGCTTGCAATAACCATCGGAATCATTCCGAGGATAAAGGCCAGTGAGGTCATCAGGATAGGGCGGAAACGCAACTGGGCTGCATGTAAGGCCGATTCGATGAGCCCTCTTCCTTTGTCTACTTCGTCTTTGGCAAATTCTACAATCAGGATGGCGTTCTTGGCAGCCAGACCAATCAACATGACCAGACCAATCTGGAAATAAGTATCATTCTCCAGTCCGCAGAGTGCTACACCGGCGTATGCTCCCAATACGGCTACCGGCAATGATATCAGTACGGCTACAGGCACGGTCCAACTTTCATACAGTGCTGCAAGGAACAGGAATACGAAGATAAATACCAGGGTAAGGATGATACCTGTCTGTCCTCCTGCTTTCTTTTCCTGATAAGAAAGACCACTCCATTCTACTCCGATGTTGTCGGGCAGTTTTTCTCGTGCAAGCTGTTCCAGTTTTTCCATTACCTGTCCGGAGCTGGCTCCGTTGGCTGCTGTACCCTGTATTACGGCAGAGTTGAACATGTTGAAGCGCTTGATGCTTCCCGGTCCGGTAGTATAGCTGGTTGTTCCCAAAGAAGTCAGCGGAATCATATCCCCGTCTCCTCCGCGTACAAAGTAGAGTCCGATGTTGTCTCTGTGTGCACGGTAAGGAGCTTCAGCCTGTATATAAACACGGTAAATACGGTTGAACATGTTGAAGTCGTTTACATAAACCGAACCGGTATAAGCTTTCATGGTAGAGAATACATCTGCCATCGGTACTCCGGTCAGTTTCACCTTATCGCGATCTACATCGAAATAAAGCTGAGGTATCTCTGCCTGCAGTGAAGACGAGAGTCCGGCTATTTCTTTCCATTGCGATGCGTAATACATCAGTGTATCTGTTGCTGCCACGAGGTCGTCGAAAGTAGCGTCTCCACGTGCTTCGAGCTGCATTTCAAAACCTCCCGATGTACCCAGTCCGGGGATTACCGGCGGGGTAGAAAGATAGACCTTACATTCGGGATACTCTTTGAACTCTTTGCGTACGCGGTCCATAATTTCGTCGATGGTGATTTTGTCCCGGTCTTCCCATTCCTTCAGGATGACTGTCAGCTGGCTTCTTGCCTGGTTGGTACCGACACGCGGACTGCTACCAGTCACATTCTGTACATAGGCTACACCCGGTTCCTTCATCAGAAAGTCGATGGCACGGTCGGTTACTTCGCGTGTTCTTTCCAGTGTACTGCTTTCCGGCAGTTCCAGCTCTACGGTAAAGTATCCCTGGTCCTCAATCGGCAAGAAACTGGTCGGAGTCAGTCTGTGGAATACAAATATCATAATGAGTACCATACCGAATCCTACGATTACACGGCGTGGGTGCTTGACAGTCTGGCTAATCCATTTTACGTAATGGTTGTTTCCGATGTTCAGCCAGTTGTTTATGGCACGGAACACCCGGTTCTTGGGTTTGTTGGGATCTTCCGGTTTCAGAATCAATGAACACATTACAGGACTCAGCGTCAAGGCTACTACCGTAGACAGAAGTACGGATACTACGATGGTCACGGTAAACTGTCTGTACAGCTGACCGGTAATACCCGACAGGAAGCTAACCGGCACAAACACCGCAGCCAGTACCAGTGAGGTAGCAATGACTGCTCCTACCAGGCCTTCCATGGCTTTCTTGGTCGCTTCGTACGGACTGAGTTTCTCCTCTTCCATGATTCGTTCCACATTTTCTACCACCACAATGGCGTCGTCCACCACAATACCGATGGCCAGTACCAGTCCTAAAAGCGTCAGCATATTCAGTGAGAACCCGAATATCAGCATGAATCCGAATGTACCAATCAAAGAAATCGGTACGGCTACTACCGGAATCAGAGTGGCCCGCCAGCTTTGCAGTGACAAGTATACCACAATGATAACCAGCACAAGTGCCTCGAACAAGGTCTTGTATACTTCGTGGATAGACTGGGAAATGTAATCAGTCATATCGAACGGAATGTTGTATTCCAGTCCTTCCGGAAAGTTCCGGCTGATATTCTCCATTTCCTTTTTCACATTTTCTGCGACTTCCATAGCGTTGGCTCCCGGAAGCATATAGATACCCAGTACGGCTGCATTTCCTCCGTTGATACCACTTTCGGTATTATACGATGCAGCTTCCAGCGAAATTCTTGCTACGTCTCTCAGGCGGATAAGCGATCCGTCCGGATTGGCTCTCAGTACAATTTCTTCAAATTGTCCGGCAGTAGACAGACGTCCCTGTGCGGTGATAGGAATGGTGATATCCAGTCCTGTGACAGGCTGCTGTCCCAATACACCGGCTGCCGATTCTCTGTTCTGGTCTTTCAGGGCATTCTGGACATCTTGTACGGTCAGTCCGAAATTGGCCAGTTTGGCCGGATCTACCCAGATTTGCATGGCATAGTAACGTCCACCCACGTTCGAGATTCTACCTACTCCCGGAATACGTCTCAACAGGTCGATTACGTTCAGTGTAGCAAAGTTACTAAGGTAGATTTCATCAAACTTCGGATCGTCCGAGGTCAGACAGATGGTCATCAACTGGCTTGGAGCCTGTTTTTCTACGCTGATACCATTCTGTATCACTTCTGCCGGAAGTCGGGACTCCGCCAGTTTGATACGGTTCTGTATTTCCACAGCCGCCAGATCCGGGTCGGCAGAAATATCAAATGTAACAGTTGCCGAGAAACCTCCGGAGTTGGAGCTGTTCGATTCCATGTAAATCATTCCCGGAGTACCGTTCAACTCCTGTTCGATAGGAGTAGCCACCGCTTGCGAAACGGTTACGGCACTGGCACCCGGATACGAAGCGCTGATTTTTACCACCGGAGGGGTAATCTGGGGATATTGGTCGATTGGAAGCATCATCAGACCGATGATACCCACAATGACAATTAATATGGAGACGACAGCCGAGAATACCGGTCTGTCGATGAAAAAGCTGACTTTCATGAATGTTTGTTTTTAAGGGTTCTTACTAAATCCGCTTTACTCTTGTGTTTCGGCTGCTGGTTTTCCAATTCGTACCTTCATGCCTGGAGTCAGTTTGTGGAATCCTTCGCTTACGATGATTTCTCCGGCCGACAGACCACGTTCTACCACTACATTGTTCTGGAATTCAGGTCCCAGTTCGATGAAGCGTCTTTCTACAGTCGAGTCTTTTCTCATTACAAAGATATGAGCGCCACCCTTTTCTATAATCAAAGCTTTCTGTGGAACAACCGTTGCATTTTTACGTACGTCGAGCAATACCTTTACTTTTGTAAACTGTCCGGGCAGCAACACGTGATCCGGGTTGGCCAGTTCGGCACGAACGGAGAATGTTCCTGTTTTCGGGTTTACCTGAGGTGCGGCGAAGTCCACCAGTCCTTTATATTTATATACGCTGTTGTCTGGCAAAGTAATGGTAACGGTAGGTTGCCATGAGCGGGTAGAGTCTTTTTGTCCCAGAGTGACGTTACGTTCTTTACCCTTAAGATAATCCAGTGCAGTCATACTGAAGTCTACTAAGATTGTATCACTTTTTACGATTGTTGCCAGAAGCGATTTACCGCTGCCACCCACCAGTGTACCCAAGTCGACATGACGTTCACTGATCTGACCTGAGATAGGAGAGCGTACAATGGTATATCCCAGTTCCTGTTCTGCCTGATCCAGGTCGGCTTGGCTCATGCCTACACTGGCTACCGCTGTTTCGTAAGCAGCCACTGCGTTGTCGAGGTCGAGCTGGCTGGCTGCATTCTGTTCATATAGCGGACGGATACGATCCAGGTCGCGTTTTGCCTTATGCGCCTGTGCTTCATCCTTTTTCAATTGTGCCCTTACCTTATCCGCTTTGGCACGGTACTGGTCCTGGTTGATGACAAACAGCACCTGATTCCGTTTTACATAAGTACCTTCCGCAAACAACATCTGTTCAAGGAACCCTTCTACACGGGCGCGTACTTCTACAAACTGCTGTGCTCTGATTCGTCCTACATATTCCCCATAAATTTCCACATCCTGCTGCTGTGTTGGTGTTACGCAAACTACCGGTGCTTCGGGTACAGGTTTCTTTTCGCGGGTCAGGAAAAGATACAACGCAATGATAATCAGAATACCTATCCCTGTGTAAATAGTTTGTTTCCTTTTAATCTTTAAGTCCTTCTTTGTCAAAAAACGTCTCATAATCATTTAAGTTTTTGTTGTTTTAGATGCCACTATGTGGTTATGGGCAATATATATGCCAAAGATACAGATTTTATTTGAATGTTGAAAATCAATGTGGTAAATCTCTTCAATCTCCTTCTTCTGTAGAAGAGTGTAGATTGGTTTTGTAGAAAAAATCCTCAATTTGTGAATAATGGTGAGTCTGGAAGTTTAGTTCAATTTGTTTCTGTGTAATTATTTTTCAGTCAAGTTCTCTCCATAAATGTTTCAATGCGGTAATGGGATGGTAAATCATCATGCGTGGCCCGGCATATCTCATTACCTCGCAGATACGTTCCTTCATTTTCGGGCTGTAGCAGTGGATTTTACACAAACGGCAGGTTTTCTTTTCTTCTCCAAAAGGACATTTCGATAGACGTGCCAGCGCATATTCCAGCAGCTCACTGCACGCTGCACAGAGTTCTTTGTTTCCTTCCTTGTGCCGGCAGTAGAAATGTATCATCTGCCTTACCGTCTGTTTCTCTTGTTCTATTCTCGATACTTTCTTCATCGTTTTTTTAACTTCGGGGTGCAAAGGTACTGATTTTAAAGATATTTTTCTTAACTTTGCACCCCGAAAAAATCTTTATAACAAAATGATATTAGAGGAACATTTAGAGACAACTGTAAAGGCTCACGATCAGCTGTTGCATCGTAGAGTGGATCTATTGTTGCGTACGGGAAAACTTTTGGTGGAAAGTTTGGCCGATACCAACCGTATAGTCAGAAACATGAAGCGTACAGCCGCTTATTTGGGTATCCCTGAAGAGAAGCTCCATATCAATGTCAGTTACACCATGCTGATGGTAAACGTAAGCGATGGCGATTATTCGTTTACCAAATTCCAGCGTATTGAAACTCATGGGGTGAATATGACTGCTATTTCCGAAGTCAGCAAACTTTCATGGCGTGCCATTGAGGAAGATTATTCACTCGACCGTTACGAAGAAGAATTGGAGAAAATCCGTACCAAGAAGCGTAATTATACTCCCTGGCAGGTAGCCATCGGTGCCGGTTTTGCCTGCGGTGGATTCTGTATTCAGTTCGGTTGCGACTGGATGGCTTTCCTTTATGCTTCCATTGCAGCCATTATCGGTATGCGTGTGCGTGCCAAATGCAACGAGTCCGGTTTGAATCATTATATGGGTATTGCGATTGCTGCCTTTGTATCTACTATTCTGGCGTGGGCATCTACATTGCTTCCGGCAGAGTGGACCACTACTCCGTGGCACCCGCTGTTGGCTTGTGCCCTGTTCATCGTACCGGGTGTTCCTTTGATTAACTTTGTCGACGATATGCTCGACAATTATATACAGGTAGGTATTGTACGAGCTGTCAATACCCTTCTGATGGTAGCGGCGATGGCATTCGGTATTGCCTTTGCAGTGAAACTGTGTCACATTGCCGACTTCTTCCCGACTATCAGTATGGTGCCTCACCATGCTTATTGGGAATATGCCATTGCAGCTGCAATCTCGGCAATGGGCTTCTCGATGATTTTCAACATCCAGCGCCGTTTGTTGTGGGTAGTAGCAATTGGTGGTATCATTGCGGTATGTACCCGTAACTTTGTCAATCTGGGTGCCAGCACAGACAATATCGGTTTGGATATGGGTCTGGTTATCGGTTCTTTCTCAGGTTCGGTACTGGTGAGCCTTATTGCCGTGAAAGCCGTACACTGGTTCCATGTACCTAACCACGTACTTACCATCCCTTCGGTTATCCCGATGATTCCGGGAGTATTGATGTACCGTATGCTGTTTGGTATCATCAATATCAATGTACAGTCTATCGATCAGGTAACTCCACTGATGAAAGCCATCGAGAGCGGTGTCAATTCCGGTCTCGTCATTATGGTCATTGCCTTGGGAGTAGCCATTCCGAATATCTTCGGTCGTAAGTACATTGCTTCTTCCAAAAACAAACGTCTGGCAGAACTGCTCAAAGAACGTAAGGCAAGAGGTAAGTTTATAGAATGGTAAACGCATTTTATTGTATATAAATGAAAATACGGAGGTTTATATGAACATTTCATGTAAATCTCCGTTTTTCTTTCAGTGGCTTTTTTTTGAGGGCTGATGTCCTTTTATGTATAACAATTTAAAACAGATAGTTAGTTATGATTCGATTGAACGTATTTATTCAGGTAGAAAAACAGAATCGCGAAGCTGTAGTAGCTTTGGCCAAAGAATTGGTTGTTGCATCTTTGCAGGATAATGGTTGTGTAGCATACGACTTGTTTGAAAGTGCTACCCGCGCAGATGTGTTGATGATTTGCGAAACATGGAAAGATGCCGCTTCTTTATCTGCACACGAACAGGCAACTCATTTTACCACATTGGTTCCAAAGATACAGGAGCTTGCAGCCATGAAACTCGAAAAGTTTGAATTCTGATTTTATCTATTGATACAAAAAACGCGACTTGTATCGGAGGCTTGCGATACTTGTATCGTTGCTTATCGATACAAGTCGCGTTGCCCGTTGATACAAGTCGCGTTTTTTATTGATTTTGCGGATATGAGGGAATTATTTCTTTTCCAGTTGCATCAGAATCTGTCCCATCATCATGATGTTTGCCGCTTTTAACTCTGGAAGACTGCTACGTATATAGCTGATTACATCCGGAATCAGTTCCGGAGAGTTCGGATAAAGGCGGGTTACATTGAGCAGAATCAGTTCGAAATCTTTTTCAGCCATTTCTTTCTTTTTACTCTTTACCAGTTCGAAGTGTGCTCTCATGTCCCCTTTGGCGTAACATTCCACAATGTCGAACAACGGCTGGAAAGGATATTCTTTGTCCAGTTTCAGCGACAGGATGGTGTTTTTTACTTCCTGATACGCTTCCTGGTTATACTGTTTGCTCGCAAAGTAATGTCCGGAAAGATAAGAAAGCAGTTCCGAATAATACAGCTTCTGCAACACCTTCAGAGCCTCCTGTCTGGTTTCTCCTTTACATTCATTCACGTGTGCAAGCAAATATTCAGCCTTTTCATCCCGTACGTTAGTGGTGTAAAGTGTATACAGGAAGAAGTTTTCCTTAGCCAGTTTCTGCTTGTCGGTCAGCGATGCGAAATAGCCGTTTATGACTTCGAAGCCCTCTTTCATTTTCTTTTTCTCCAGAAGCGACATGGCATACGCATTAATCAGTTCCGGTGTTCTTTCTCCCTTGTCGTATCTTTCTTTCATACGTTCCGGTGTCAGTTCCGGGTTCAGCTCCTTTTTCACTTTCTCGATAAAGGCTTCTCCCGATGCAGCTCCGGTAATGGTTGCTTTTACCTGCTCTTTATCATCTATTACCAGAAAAGTAGGGTAGACCTTTACGCTGTAACGTTTTGCCAATTCCTTTCCTTCTTTTTCTGCGTTCAGCTTAATGCATACAAACTGCTCGTTGAAGAAATCTCCGACTTTCTTTTGTGGGAAAACCTCCTGAGCCATTTTTCTGCATGGACCGCACCAGTCTGTATAAAAGTCGACAAACAAAAGTCTTTTTTCTGCTTTAGCCTGTTTTACGGCTTCTTCAAAACTTATGTGTCTGAAGTTGGTTTGTGCCATAAGAGGCACAAATCCAACCATTCCCAATGCAAGGGCTATTATTGTTTTTTTCATGAATCAATAAAATAATGATGTTTTTACTTATCGTGTACTGTTTCTGTATTCCACCTTCTTTACTTTAAGTGGAGTATTGTATACAAACTCTTTGTCGAGCGCTCTACCTGTCATGATAGGAGTGATTTCCAGTGTCTGTCCCAATTCATACTTATAGATGGTACCTCTCTTATCTTCTTCTGCACTTGCATCGTAGGTACAAATTACGATATCAAGCTGTCCTCTTGAACGCCAGTCGAATGCAGCATAAGTGATTTCTCCGTCATAAGTTTTCACGACATCTGCTTTCTTCGTTTCATAGTTGTATTTATAGAAAGTCCGGTCGGTAGCATAAATCATGATAGGATATTCCGGAGAGAATGATATGAACTTCGCCTTGTCCAGTTCGGGTGCCTCTGTGGTAGTCAGTGAGTATCCTCCTACCTTTGTCGGGTTCACCGGATCTCTAACCAGCATTTTGTAGATATAGAAGTCGGTATTGTTTTCTGTACTCTTCATCAGTGCATAGCTGTTGGCCCAGTTGTTCTCTCCGTATACAATAGTACGTTTGTCCTGATTCCATGGGAATGCTCCACCCTGATCGACCAGCTTCTTACAGTTCTTTTCGGTAAAGATACTGCTGTAAGAACTACCGGTTTTTTCTACTGTTACGAAGCAGTTTGCATCCATATCATACAGTACGATTGCTTTTAATGAAGTGTTGGTTGACGATCCGTCCCAGTAGTAGAATGCCTTCGGATAAGGCTTGAACAGTTTGGTGCTCGACAGTGAGTATCGGTTTACAGGGCTGGCAAACACTTCGCCCAGCATGATGGAAGCGATAAATACACCGTCTTCTGTGATAAAACCTCTGTCCGAATATTTGGCTGCATAGCCATATACATACTGTTGCGGGAACTGTTCCAATACTTTTACAGGGTGCTGTATCAAACCGGAAGGGAAGGTATACGATTCGTTATAATTCTTGTCTATATCGAAGATGGTCTTATCCTGAATAGAGTTTTCCAGTTTATAGGAACCCGATTCTGTGACAGCCCACAAGTTGATGATAGCACTTGAAGCGTAAGTATATCCGGTGTACATCAGATCTTCGGCTCCCTTCAGCTGTGCCGAATTGGTAAAGATATTATGGATGACTGCAGTATCGCCTTCACTGTCCGGCATACTGAGGAAATCCATGGCTACATTACCGTTTGCATCGTCGCCAAACAGATAAAATCCGGTGGTGAGCGAAGTGGTTACGGTCAGTGAAGATTCAGAAGCTACCCATTCAATTCCTGTCGATGCATCGGTAATTTCCAGATACAGCTTGTAGGTTCCCGGATTGGCTACCACTACAGTTTTCAGGTTCTTTTCATTACCTAATACTGTATGTGTATGATCGTTGTTGATAATGGTACTTTGACAGATATACCAGGTATATTTATACTGGCTTTCATCTTCTCCCAGTACACTTCCCTTGATTGTCGGATTAATCTCCAACTCTGTGATACCGGCCAACACAGAGTATTCTGTTTCTACTCCTTCTACAGTTAGCTCATTTACAGGCAAGCGATCGTATGAACCTTTGTCGTCTACACAGGCATTCAGGCTCAACCCTCCTGCAAGTATTGTCAAATAGATATATTTAAATTTCATAAATGTCAGATATTAGGTTAATTATTCACCTTTATAATAATCATCCGGAGTATCAAACTCTTTCCATGCATTCGGATCGATGGTGTTTACGTAGCTGCACCACATCATGGTATTATCCTCGTCCAAGATTGCATGTTCCCGTCCTTTTTTGGCTTCTTCCAGCAAATAGTTGGCAAAAGTTTCACTGATGGCGTTGGCACGAGCCATCGGCATGGTAGGATTGGTTCCGATACGTGAAGCATAATCTTCTACAGTCGTATTGGTTACTTCCATCATCAGCAGCCATTTGGTTCTTGAGTATTTACCGAACGGTCCACCGCCGCTACCGGTAAAGTCTCCCCACCATCCTTCCGGTTTTGCCATCACGTCGCATGCCACAATTTTGTGAACGGTTGCATCGGGGTTATATCCATAGCGTTTTTCCGGAGCATCGAATACCGGATTATCCTCGTAGTTGGTAAACGGACAAGTGAAGTATTCGTTCGGAATCAGTCTGAGCTGCAATGCAACTGTATCGTTCTGCATTCTTTCAGTACGGTTGATGGTTACATCGATGTAAGCAAACTGTTCTCCTGCCTTTATCACGTAATCTTTTGCAAATTCTACATAATCTTCACCTGCTATTGCGTTGGTACTATCCTTGCCGATGATGATAGAGAACGGTCTGTCATAATCCTTGGCAGTTCCGCTTGTTCTCACTCTCAGTTGCACAGTATACGACTCTTCTGTCATATTTCCAAATTCCACCGGAGTATACGACTGATGTCCCCATTGTGTTTCCGGGTCTCTTTCTGCCGATCCCCAGCGAACGTCAAAATACAGTCCATCCACTCCCTCATAACTCATGATTTCCTTTTCACAGGACGAAAGTCCCATCATAGCCATCAGGGCATATGTGCAATATTTTATTTTTTTCATACTCATCAATTATTATCAAGTGTTTGTTATTGTCTGTTATCTGTTTCTACTTTCGGCAATGGTACCACATACGATGACGGCAACATCTTATAAGTACCGTTTGCTTCTGTACCCGACGGGAAGTCCGTCATAGCATTTCTCTTGTAGAAATAGAACAACTGTCCTTCTCCGATGACTTCACGTGCAAATTCTTCGGTGATAAGACGCATTTTGTTTTCTTCTGTCACATCTTCGTCCTGTGTCAGGTTTCTGTTCCATCTTATCTGATGCAGACAGTCTGCCACTTCCTCCAAGTCGTTGCTGCATTCGGCTACTGTCAGATAGATTTCGCTTATTCTCATCAGTGGAATCATGTATCTGAAGTGTGAATCAGTGCTCACTTTTTCATATTTCAGGAAGTAGGTGATACCGGTACTTTCGGTAGCAGCACCTTCGTCATCGTCGTCGCCGGTAATTACCACTTCTTCCCACATCTTTCGTCTGTAGTCGCTTGAACTGTTTTTACCGTAGAACGATTCCAGTTTTGAGTTTTCTCCCGAAAGACCACCTACGAAAGTCAGTGCATTACCTTCCAGGCTTTGTCCGTAAAGAGCGTCGTACAGATTATCGCGGCTGGTATTGTACAGTGCGAACATTACTTCGGTAGAGAAGAGTCTGTCCGGAGCACTTACAGAAGTGGCTGCACTTTTGGTAACCCATGGGAATGTTTCTTTTTCTGTTACTTCTTTAAGCAATGTTGTTGCACAATTGTAGGCTTCTGTCTTGTTGCCCATCCACATATACAGACGAGTGAGTAATCCTTGTACCGCATAGTAGTTCAGTCTGTACTGTCTGTATCTCAAATCATTCGATTCATTAGGTATTTCCGAATCCGAAGCCATTGTTCCTTCTTCTCTGATAGGGTCTTCATTCAGCAGCTTTTCTGCTTCTTTCAGGTCTTTCAATACCTTTTCGCATACTTCCTTGGCCGAAGATATAGCCACCATATCCTTGTTGTTCGGGATATCCAGATAAGGGATTGCCGGAGTCGATTCTGTCTGTGATGAATAGATCGGTCCGTAGAATCTCAGCAAATCGAAGTGGAGCATGGCTCTCATAGCCAGTGCTTCTCCTTTTACGAAAGGATAATATCTCGGCGAGATGGCACTACCTTCTCTGTCGCAGTGATCAATCAGGACGTTCAGGTTGGCGATTATCTGATACAGTCTGGTCCATATGCTACCAGATGTACTTTCAAATGTAGCGTCAGTATAGCTGTAGCTTGCATATACTTTATACGGATGAGTACCGTTGGCCGGTACATTGTAATATTGAGCCATTACATCAAGCGGCCCCATCGACCAGATGCTTCCATACACCTCATTTAAGCTGCTGTAAGCTCCGTTGAGTACAGTCAGGAATCCTTCGTTTTCTTGATATAATGCATCTTCCATAATACCATCTTCCATATCAACTTTCAACCATTCGGCGCAAGAAGAAGTGGCGATTCCCATGCAACAAACAAGCATGAATCTGGTCAGATATTTTTTTATTTTCATAATGTAATAATTTTAGCAGTTTTAGAAGCGGATACCAATTGAAGCTGAAATTTTTCTTGAGAACGGATAATCTATACCTCTTTCTTCCTTGATTGTAGAAAGACGGAACAGGTTATTACCATACAAACGGATGTTGAATGCCGAAGCTCCGATTGTTTTCAGCCATTTTACGTCAGTACATTCGTAACCTACCGACAAAGACGACAGTTCCAGTGTGTTGTCATCTGCGATAAATCGTGAAGACATATTTGTCTGGCTTGTATCGTCGATACGTTTAAACTTCGCGATATCTCCCGGTTTCTGCCAGCGGTCGTACAGTGCACGTTTGTCCTGGTTGTATTTCACTTCTACATCGCTGATGTTTTCTACTTTGTTGAATAGGGTAGAGAGGAAAGCCTGTCCGCCATAACGGTAAGTAAAGGTTGCGTTTATTGAGAATCCCTTCCAATACAGATAAGTACCGAAAGAACCTTCTATGTCGGGAGTCGTATCTCCGCAAATTACTTCATCGGCCGAATCCCATTTAAAGGTGTACGAACCGTCTTTCTTGATAAAGATTTCGTTACCGGTCATCGGATCGATACCTGCCGAGCGCACTGCATACATTGCTGTACTGCTGGCTCCATCGTAGTATCGTATCAGAGTCTGGTTGGTTCTACCTTGTTCATTGTATTTTTCCAGCAAATCACCAATGTTGTAATAAGTAGTCTTGATGTGTCTCAAGTTTGCATTGATGGTCCAGTTCAGGTCGTTGCTTCTCATCAGGATGTAGCTTGTTGTAAAGGTTACACCACGGTTCTTCATTGCACCTACGTTCATAGGCACTTTCGAAATACCTGATGAAGGCGGGAAGTCGATGTTCAGCAACAGCGGGTCGGTTTTCTTGATAAAGAAGTCTGTACTCAGTTTAAATCTGTTGTCGAACATTTCCACGTCGATACCAAAGTTCTGTTCGTTGGTACGCTGCCATTGCAATCCGCTGTTACCCCAAGTACTGATTAACGCAGCCAGTCCGAACATATTCGGATAGCTTGTATAATAAGTATAGATACTGTTCGCCATTTTAGCGTTCAGGTTGGCATTACCCGGGTTACCCAATGAGTAGCGCAGTTTCAGGTAATTCAGAATATCGTTCGGTTTGAAGAATGCTTCGTTGTGGATGTTCCATCCCAAACCGAATGACCAGGTAGTAGAGAACGGATTATTTACACCATATACAGACGAACCGTCGGTACGGAGGTTAAGGTCTACCAGGTATCTCAGCTTATATCCATAGTTGAAGTTGGCATAATAGCTGGCATGTCTTGTTTTCGAAATGGTTGAATACGGCTTACCACCATCCGGATATCCGTTTGAGAAGTTCGGATTCGAGAACAAGTCGCTGGAATAACCTATTGCAGAGAACTGCGACAAGTCTGTATTGCTTTCGCTGATCTGCATACCTCCGATTGCGTTGATGGTATGATCTCCGAAAGTCTTACCATACGATACATCCAAGCTACCGTCGTATGAAGAAGATTTTGTATTTGATTCCGAGTAACTTCCTCGTTTCAGCTGATCTGTAGTCAGGTATGTACTCATTTTCGGTGACTGGAACTTTTCTGCGGTACTCCGTCCTACAGTAAGTCCGAATTTACCTCTGATTCTCAATTCAGTCAGCGGTCTGTATTCAATCTGGAAGTTATTTGTAAATGCCAGCTGGTTGGTCTTGTCGAAACTCTTCTGCTGCAAGTCCCACAACGGGTTAGTAATATACTGTGTACCACTTGGAGTCTTAATTGTTTCGATGACCTGTTCTACTTCTCCATATTCATTGTATTTATCGTAGAACGGGTTTGTTTTGGCAAAGCTGCTGAACGATACCATCGGATTTTCTATACCCGTATTGGTAATATTGGTTTGGTTGGAGAACGCAAACTTATCAATTCGGTAGGTCAACTGTACGTTACCGTTCAAAATGTCACGGCTTGAGTTTTTCATTACGCCCTGTGTATTGGTATAAGTCATACCGATACCATATCGGAACGCCGCGTCACCACCTTCTGCAAAGATGTTATGACTCTGTGTGAAACCTGTACGCAGCGGCTCATTCAGCCAGTACGAATCCAGTCCCTGTTTACTTCTCAGCAAACGTTGGTTATACAGTGTGCGATAATATTCATCAATAATTTGTCCGTCTTCACCCAGATCACCATAATATCCTGCCAGTTTTTCATATTGCAGTTTTTCTTCAGAATTCATCAGGTTATAGTCTGTCAGATCAGCCCATTCTACACCAAAGTTACCGTTGTAGTTGAATCTCAATCTACCGGCTTCCGGTTTCTTGGTTTCTACTACTACTACACCATTGGCTGCCTTTGCACCATAGATTGCGGTAGACGATGCATCCTTCAAGATGGTGATGCTGGCAATACGGTCCATACTAAGGTCGGTGATAGTAGAAAGAGTTGTTTCAAATCCATCAAGGATAAACAGCGGCTGGTTCGGGTTGGTAGTATATTCAGTTTCCAATCCTACGATATTTGTACTACCTCCGATATTCAGATTCATTGTCGCATTCGGGTCAGAACCGGCAAGATTGTTTTCCAGAATAATAAACGACGGGTCCAGTGCCTTCAAGCTCTGCAATACATTCTGGTTGCCTATTATTTTCAAATCCTTTTCAGAATAAGTAGCCATAGAACCGGTAAAGCTTTCTACCTTTCTGGTATAGATACCGGTGATAACAGTTTCCTGCAGCGATACTACATCCGGTTCCAGACGTACCTTTATATTGTCTCTGTTTCCGGAAAGATTTATGGTCTGCGTTTTCATACCTACATAAGAGAAAATAAGGCTGCGTACATTTTCCGGAATAGCAATTGAGAATTTTCCATCCAGATCGGTTACAACACCTACTCCTTTGGCGTTTTTGAATGTTACATTTACGCCAGGAAGTGGCATATCTGTATCATCTACAACTACGCCCTGATAAGTAATTTTTCCCTCATTGTTTACATCTTTTGTCTTTTGGTAGTTGTGGTTTTCTGCCGCTAAACACATTTGTTGGTTGCATATTGGCGAAGCACCTATTGCTAGAATAAAATAACAAAGTTTAGCATTGCACCATCTGTTTTTAAGAGGGTGGCAGATTAATTTGTGATAGTGTTTTTTTCATACTTCCCATCAATTTGTTAGGATATTTATCTAATGCATCGCAAATATATGTGATTGTATATAATAAAACAACTTTATATAAAAGTTTTTATTTTTTAAAATATGCAATGTTGTTTAAATTACTTCTGCGTCTTTTAACACAAATAGTCTTTTTAATATTAAAAATGTGTTTATAGAGAAAAATGGAAAGCATAAAAACAAAGCAGGCCCACGGTACGAATACCGTGAGCCTACTATTTGTCAATATTAATTTGAGTTTTTTAGTTTGTTAGTTTTTGAGTTTTTTGAGTTGACAAGGTCTTGTCTGTTTTGAGTTTTTTAGTTTGTAACTTTTTAAGTTGGTTATGAATTTACAAACTCACAAACTTAAAAACTTACAAACTTATCGCCTTATATCTATACGCATACACCGCAATCACAACAAAGCATACCAGCGGAACGGAGAATCCCGTAGCCATGGAGCTGGTATCCGCGATGGCCCCCATCAGCACCGGAGCGATGGCCCCGCCCACAATCGACATGATGAGGAACGACGACGCCCTCTTGGTATTGCTTCCCGTCTTCCTCAGCGCCAGTGCAAAGATGGTGGGGAACATGATCGACTCGCACAGGAAACAGCACAGCAGTCCGTACCATCCTGCCCTTCCCGGCAGCAGAATCACGGCAGCCATACTTGCCACCGCTCCCACGGCACATGCCGTCAGCACCTTTTCCGCCCTTACCGAGCGCATCAGCCAGCTTCCTCCCATGCGTCCCGCCATGAAGAGTCCCATGCCCCCGAACGACAGCCATACCGACGCCTCGTGTGCCGAAATTCCCGCCGTTTCCGTGGCATAGTTGATAAAGAAACTGTTGATACCCGTTTGTGCCGCCACATACAGGAAGAGCGCCACCAGACCGAAGGTAAACGTACTTTCCTTCCACAGCCCTCTGCTGTCCGTGCTTTCCTCCTTCATTCTGGGGGCAGGAGTGTCCCCGATTTCCGGCAGCTTCACCCGTGCAAAGACCAGCGCCACCGCCAGCACGATACACCCGATGATGGCATACGGCGTACTCACGTCCCCGCCTCCCGCGAAGAGGAAGAATCCCCCCACGAGTGGTCCGCAGATCCACCCCAGTCCGTTGAACGACTGCGCCAGGTTCAGTCTCCGCTCGCTCCCTTCCGGGTCTCCGAGCACCGTCACATACGGGTTCGCCGCCGTTTCCAGGCAGGTCAGTCCGCACCCTATCACAAAGAGCGAGAACAGGAAGAACTCGAACGAGCCGATCTTTCCCCCCGGAATGAAGAGCAGCGCCCCCACGCCGTACAGCACGAGTCCCGTCAGTACCCCCGCGCGGTATCCGAAACGCCGGATGATGTTCCCCGCCGGCAGCGCCATGATGAAATATCCCCCGTACACCACGGCCTGAATCAGCGCCGAGCGTGTCCTTGTAATCTCCATCGTATCCTGGAAATGCTTGTTCAGCACATCCAGAATACTGTGTGCAAAGCCCCAGAGAAAGAAGAGGCTTGTAATCAGAATAAACGGAAGGAGGAAACTCCGTCCCTCCTTCGTTCTCACCAGACCGTTTCTTTCCATATCAGCTTCTGCTTATTTCAAGACCCTTTTCCGAGAGGCTCATCTCCACGAAACGCGCCCTGTCGTTCGGTCTGTTCTCATTCAAAATCCGCTGTATTCTCGCAGCCGCTTCCGGGTCCTTGGCCACCATGTACAGATAGCCTCCGCCCCCTGCTCCCGGCAGCTTGTAACCCAGACACAGGTCGTCCACCAGTTCCGTGAGCGCCTGCACTGCCGGCGGGTTCGTGCCCTCGTCCAGCAGCTGGTTCTGCTTCCAGGTCTTGCGCACCAGACGTCCCATTGCGGTAAAGTCATTTCTCAGGATCGCGTCATACATATCCACGGCATGCCCCTTCATCTCACCCAGCAGCTCCAGGTGCTTCGACGAGTTGAGGAACATTCCCCGTACAATCTCCGCCAGAATCCCCTTCGCCGTACGCGTGATACCCGTATAATACAGCAGATGACACTTGCGGTACTCGCTTCCCGTAAACAGATAGTCGGGCAGCCATCTCACCATCGGCTCCTGGTTCCATCCCGCCTTTGTCTGCAGCATCTTCACTCCCTGCAGCACGCCGCCGTACTGGTCCTGCCATCCTCCGCCTGTGGTAAGCAGCTGCTCCAGAATCAGCGTGCGGCTTCCAATCTCCTGCTTGTCCCAGTTCAGGCCGCAGAAATCGTTCACCGCTCCCAGCACCGTAGCCGCCAGAATCGAACTTGTACCCAGTCCCGATCCCGCCGGAATAGCCGAAAGCAGTGTCACCTCGATACCCGCACCGAAAGCCTTAAGCTGTTCCTCCAGCGAGGCATAACATTCCGTATTGAAATCCGGGTGGAATCCCGCCAGCACCAGCGCCGCCTTCGGTATGGAGAAAGGCGAGCCCACCTTATTGAACGCATGCAGCTCCTCGTACGAGGTCACCACCTCCATGGCCCCCAGGTCGATGGAGCGCAGAATCACCTTGTATTCCTTCGACGGCTTCACATACACCTGCAAAGGAGGCTGTCCGTTCAGCTCGATGGCAATGTTCACCACATTACCCCCCTCCATCAGACTGTAGGGCGGGGTATCCGTCCAACCCCCTGCCAGATCCACACGTACCGGGCTTCTTCCCCACACAATCTGGTCCTCATACACCGAAAGCTTCGGATGCTGGCGGAAGTCCACCGTACTCACCAGTCCGTTGCGCATCAGTGCAAACGCCTTTTCCTCCATCGCTTTCACTTCCTGCTCTCCGGCACCTGCCAGCTGCATTGTCCGTGCACGGAACATCGCATCACTGATACGTGTGAGCAGGGGAGTCGTCTCATCCAGTTCCGCCGGCAGTTCCAGTCCCAGACGGCTGTACTCTTCCGCCGCCTGCTGCAGGTCCAGCTGGTAGAACACACTCTTTCCATGGTTCTCCGCCAGCGTCTTCCAGTTCACCTTGCGGAACTCCTCACGCTGCGCGGTCAGTCTTCTCAGGTTGGCATACGCCGAGATTTCGTCCGCCGACATCTTTTCCGCCTTCAGCCATATATTCTTTCCCTCTTCCAGTTCCGGTTCCGCCGTCATCCATCGCAGCACCGTACCCAGATCCTCCACCGATTCGCACACCGGGAAGATTGCTGCCGCCTGCAGGTCCTGATTTCCTCTGATCTCCTCCGGCTTCATTCCGCGGGCCTTCAGCCATTCCGCCGCCGGTACACCCTGATACAGCGTACCCTCCTTGTCCAGCGCCCCCTTGAACGCATCGTTGAATCCGTACGGTCTTGCCACAAAACCCCGTTCACCCATCGGCACCACGTCGATGCAGACCCCTTCGGGCACCTCCATCTTCCATGCGTTGCAGGGCACACCGGTAATGATGTTGCGGCTGTTCAGTTTCCATTCCTTTCCCACGTGGCTGTTCTCGATCCACACCTCCGCATTCTCCGCAGTCAGCCTGCATTCCACCTTCGCGTTCTGCACGAAGATAGCCGGATGCGGTTTTACCTTATGATGCATGATGGCCCGCTGGTCCATCACACAGTTCTGCACGGCGAGGGTAGAGGAGATCATCTCCCGGCTCGTACCGTAGTGGTGGAATTCCCCGCCCGGCAGCGGCAGAATCGCCACCTTCAGCTGCGCCAGCTCCTCGTCGTGCAGGCGCGGATGCGCTCCCAGTGCCGGTCCGAAGTCCGAGTACATATCATAGAATCCAATCTTTCCGTCCTTTTCCGAACGCTTCACCATCAGTTCCACAGCCCGGTCGCTCAGCAGCCAGATACCGATGTCCATCAGGAAAAGATAATCCTTCATCAGTGCTCCCAGCTCCTCCACGCTCGGTTTCTGCAGCATGAAGTCCAGCCGGTCCGGTTCCTTTCTCGAGGAAACAAACACCCCGTGGTTCTTTGCCAGCTGCGGGTCCACCCACAGTCCGTAGCACACCACGTCCGCATCCGGAATCTCCTGCAGCGCTTCCGTCGCACGGATGTACACATCCCCGCTTGCCACCAGCGTATGCAGCCCTTCCGGAGCCTTTTCCATAATCCTTTCGTAAAGCGGCAGCTGCAGCGAGAGCAGGTTCTGTGTCAGTTTCTGCCCGCGTCCCCAGCGGAACACCGGAATCGGCGTAAGGATCTTACCCGAAGGCGCATAGGCAGGCAGACGCCGGCTCTGTCCTCCCGCATGCAGCAGGATACGCTTCTCCTTCGCCAGCCATCCGGCCAGATTCTCACTTGTATTCTCACTCTCCATGCACGCCCTGAGCAGCCAGGCCGTACCTCCTCCGGACCCCAGCTTGCTTCCTATCGGGTCCGACGTGCAGAACCACTCGTTGCGGTCTGCCTTTTCAATATCATGAAAGCACTCCACTAAGTTGGGAGGCAATGACAGTAGTTTCTTCATTGTAAGTTTTTTAGTTTTATTTTTCAGGTGACGAGGTATCAGGTGACGAGTTGACGAGGCACTTGTTTAAGTTTTTGAGTTTTTAAGTTTTTTAGTTGGTTGGTGTTATCAAACTCATAAACACAAGAACTAAGAAACTCATAACACCTTGTCCCATTGTCAACTACAATTTAAAAATTCTCTCCATCAGTTTCCATTTCTCGTTAGCGGCCTGTCCGGGTGCAGCCTTCTGGTACTTGGCCATGTGCGCTTCCCATTCCGCCTGGCGTGGCAGCGTAGCCAGCCGTGCATAGTCACGTTCCATATCAAACTCGTCTGTTGTATCCATAATCATGAACAGGCGGTTTCCGTGGATATAAATCTGCATATCCAGGATTCCCACTTCGCGGATTCCCGCCTTCACTTCCTCCCATACATGGGCATGCTCCTCCACGTACGCCGCTATCAGCTCCTTGTCGTCGTAGAGATCCAAAGTCTGGCAATATCTTTTCATTCTCTTGTAATAAATAAATTAATTATTCACAGTGATATAAAAATAAAGAGGTCTGAAAAACAGGCCTCTTTTAAACTATACTCTTTTATTCAATCATCATGCGATACAATGCATTACTGCATGACATATTTCCTCAATACTTTTGCAATCCGTTTATACCCCTCACAGTTAGGATGCAGACCATCCGAAAAAAGCTTCTCGTCTATCTTTCCATCCTTTCCGATAAAGACATCAGTCAAATCAATCACCTGCACCTTGCGATCTGTAGCCACTGCTTCCTCCAGCAACCCATTCAGCACACCCAACCTTTCCTCCATATTCCGGCGAGGCAATATTTTCACCACATACAATTTCGCATCAGGCTGTTTGATTTTAATCCACGATACAATCTCCTTAATACCCGAGACAATTTCTTCGTTTGTATTCACACTCAGATTATTCGTCCCCAGCATCATAAATATTTTCTGTGCGCTATACCCATCCAGTTCCCCATGTTGGATTCTCCACATCACATTCTCCAGCCGATCCCATCCAAAACCAAGGTTCACCACTCTTTTCCCTTTAAACAACTTTTGCCAGACCTCGTCCGCCACTCTGCGCTTTTCAAAAGGCTCACCTCCCCAGAAATGCGTAATCGAGTTACCCAACATCACGATTTCAGGCTTCTCCGTTTCGTTATACTTCAAGATCTCCTCATGCCTGTCGTTCCACTGATAAGTATACGAGTCACGATGCTGTCTCGCCGGCACGAAGACAGTCGGCTGGAGTTCCGGATACAGCACGCTGGTAATTTTCCTGTAATAAGCCTCTGCATACTGCTGCATGCCCAGGTCAGTCGCATGCACTCCGTCCACCTGACTATCCATCCCCATTCCTATCTCCTCAAAACTAAGATAATACAAGTTCCTCACACTATCCTTCAGCGCTTCATAAGCCGCCTTCAATTCCCTATTCGTCTGGGTAAACAAAGCCCCTTTCTTATCCGAAGCCCGATACCCCATATACCCGTCATGTTCCACCAGCAAGATAGGAGTCTCGTTTTTCTCTCTCAAGATACCGATACCCTTTATCAGTCTTTCCCGGATCAGCTTCACTCTTTCCTTCGTCATATTCGGCATACAGTCGATGACATACACCGCCGCATCACACTCAGACAACAATCTGAACATACTTTCATCCAGTTGTCCGTTGCCGGAAAATCCCAGATTCACCACAGGCCTGTCCAGTTTCCGCTGCAATATATTCGTCCACGCCATACCCGGGCGCGACGCACACGCCCCCTGCGCAATCGAAGTACCATACACCACTACCGGCTTTTCCACCGACGGTTTCACAAAATCCATTCTACATCCCTCCGGAACCCCGATCTGCAACCATTTCACACCATTATACAGCGGTAAATACAACGTATATTCATTCCCTTTCTTATGCGTATTCCGGTCAGTCAGATCCTCATAAGAATACTGTATCGTATCCCCAAACTGATAATTCCCGGCACACCAGTTCACCACACCGTCGCAATCCATGGAATACAAGTCCACACCACTCACTCCGGTAGCAGGCATGTGCACCATCGAAAGTCCGCCAGTCACCTGATACCTCACCCGCACAGACGTTGCATTCGTATAAAACTTCACATACACTCCCGCCGTCTGCAGCGATAAATCCCACACCGGTTTTCTCACCAGTTCCGCCGCTCTATCCGGCAATCTCTGAAAATGTCCACCTATCTCCGCATTCCACCACCGTCCATGAACCGGCAAGCAGGAATCCTTAGCCGGCTCATACCACACCGTACGGACCGCCTTATCCCTCTCAATAAGCTCCTTCAGCTTTTCAGCCACACACTCATAACCCTTTTCAGTCAGGTGAATATAATCCCCGCTATACAAATCCCCCTTAATCGTTCCCTTCTCATCCAGGAACCACTCCGTAGGATTCACATACACCACTCTTTTGTCGAAGCCGTGTCCGCCCAGCACCTCATGTATCCGATTACATTGCCGGCGCACCTCACAGTCTTTCTCCTTACCCGAAGGGAAAAGCCCCAGTAAAATAATTTTCGATTCCGGAAACTCTCTGCACGCCTCTTCAGTCACCGCGATAATCCCTTCCGCAGTATCCTCCGCATCATCCCCTCCCGAAATCAGATTATTAATACCAATCGCAATCACCACATTCTTCGGACGACATCTGTTATAGTTTCCATTCCGCAATCTCCAGAGCACATTCTGCGTACGGTCTCCCGAAATCCCGGCACTGGCCCAGTTCCCTTCACCAGCCATACGGTCCATAGCCGCTTTCCCCGGCTTATACGTAACCAGCTTCCGTTCGCCTCCCCATCCCTGCGTGATAGAATTTCCCACCAACAGCACATCCAGTTCCCGTCCGTCCAGTTCACTTTCCACCTCTCCGGCAATTGCATGCCATTCGGCACCTTCCTTCCATCCGGCCCCCGACCGGTATTCATTCCCCGGTACCGCACGCGTACACGGATTCAGAAAATGCCCTGTAGCCTTCAGTATAAAGTTCACAATCTTCTCCGGATTATTCAAAGAATGAGGATGATGCCCGATACCCGGTTTATGAATCACCCTTATATTCCCCTTTTTCTCCTTCATGCCCTTTTCAAAAAGAGCCGTATTCTCTTCCACCGGTACAATCTCATCCGCATCCCCCACCACGTGCAAGACAGGGAATCCCGCCCGGGCAATTTTCTCCACATGATCCAGCGGATTGCCGTGCCACTTCAAAGCCTCCGCTTCGTTCTTAAACCCATACGCCTTCATCAGCTGCTGAATATCGGTTTCAGAACCCGCATATTTCCCTTTTCCCATCGGCCAGCTCTTGAAGTCCATCACCGGAGCATCCGCATAAATACAAGCCACCTTATCCGGATTTTGTGCCGCCCAGTTATACACAATCAGTCCGCCCCGGCTCATCCCTTCGAGCACCACCTTCCTGTTGAATCCCCGTCCGGTCATAAACCGATAAAATCTATTCCAACGTTTTACCGCCTTATCCGCACCATACAAGTCAGCCACATCACAATATGCAATATGAAACCCCTGTTCCAGCAAGTCGATATCCGTTTGAGGCTCATGCCCCCAGAACCGCGCCCTCCATACCCAAGGCTTTCCCTTCGCTTCCTTCGCAGGCTTTACAATCTTACACTCTACGCCATCCACTTTAAAATCCTCGCCCCTGTATCCGTGAAAGTTAAACGCCGTTCCCCCGTAAGAAGCAGGAGCCACCTCCTTTCCTCCGGTCATATTCAGAATAAACTCACCTGTTTTTCTTGCCATTATGCCAGCCCCAATGGCAGACGGATGCAGACGGTCGGGCATTAAGGCACCGTCCCATTGATCACCGAAAATATTGAACAAATTTACAATACCAAGTCCGTTCCTGTAAGCCAGTTCCTCTACCGACTCCCGCACCTCCTTCTCAATCAGTTTAGGGCTGATGGTATTCTTTTCAGTCAGAAAACACCTCACCGGTGTCAGCAACACCACCTTCGGATTCGACGGCAACCCCTTGTAAGCATCAATCAAATGCTGTAAATCCTCCATAAACCGCTCTTTTCCCTTCCAGTTCTGCGGCTTGGTATCATTGGTACCCAGCTTTATCAGCACGATATCCGGTTCAAATGCCAGCGAATTTTTGTAAACCTCAGTCCGGACATATGGATAGTCCCCGTCGGTCTGTGCAGTCGCCCCGTTCGAGCCAAAGTTCTGCACCCGATACCCGTCTCCCAGGAAATACTGCAATTGCGCAGGATACGCATTCTTTTCCCTATGATTGATTCCCGCCCCATAAGTAATGCTGTTGCCCACACAGGCCACTTTAATGCATTTCTCTGCACCCGAAACATTACATACAAACAAAAGAAGAAGGCCTATTACCCAAAGCCTGCCCATAAACAAGTGTCTCATTTTTTCAGATTTAAAGTTTGCGATTTATAAATTCTCCCCCTATTTATTATACAAATTATATGCAATAATCGCAAAAAACCTTGATATTCGCAAGCCAATAATAAATAACTACAGTTTTATACAGCAGTATAACGTTATTACAAAACACAATATATATTTTGTATTTAATGAAAAAGCGGCTTCAGTAGATATGAATTTGTATACCCACGTAAACCGCTTTTGTAGATTCTTGCCTTTACTTATTCTTTAAGGTATGTTTTTCGTGTATATTACTATCAATGTCTTGTTGTGGTAGAGATCTAAGCTATATACAGTAATTATACTAAAAAAACGAGAAAGACAAACACGCTTGATCACTTCTTCTTTATTAATAGAAAAAAGAGAATATGACATTTCTATAAAAATAATCCTTTATTTTTATAGAAATAATAACAAGAAAAATGAAATCTTTCCTTTTGAATGTGTCTTTCTCGGTTCACTTTCCTTCTGTAAGGAAACTTTCTATAAGTTGATAGGTGTCAAATAGTCCTTTTTTTCATCAGTTTGGCTGAAATAAAAGGTGGAATTTCTAATCTCTACGGAAAATATCACGAGTATATACTTTCTCTTTCACATCATCCAGGCAATTGTCATAGCGATTAGCAATGATAGCCTGAGACAGTTTCTTAAATTCATCCAAGTTATTAATCACCTGTGAGCCAAAGAATGTGCTACCATCTTCCAATGTCGGTTCATAGATAATCACTGTCGCACCTTTCGCCTTGATACGCTTCATCACTCCCTGAATAGAGCTTTGGCGGAAGTTATCACTGTTCGATTTCATGGTCAGACGGTATACACCGATAGTACAAGTTTTCTCTTCCGAAGGGTTATAATCGCCACGGTTGTAATAATCATAATATCCCGCCATGTGCAGTACACGGTCTGCAATGAAGTCCTTACGGGTACGGTTCGATTCTACAATCGCCTCAATCAGATTTTCTGGTACATCCTGGTAGTTTGCCAACAGCTGTTTAGTATCTTTCGGCAAGCAATAGCCCCCATAACCGAAAGAAGGATTGTTATAATGAGAACCGATACGCGGATCCAGACTGATACCCTGAATAATCGCCTGTGTATCCAGACCTTTCATTTCTGCATAGGTATCCAGTTCGTTAAAGTACGATACACGCAGAGCCAGATAAGTATTAGCAAACAGTTTCACAGCTTCCGCTTCTTTCATTCCCATAAAGAGGGTGTCGATATTCTCTTTCAAAGCCCCTTCCTGCAAGAGAGCTGCAAAAGTATGAGCTGCCTCTTCCAGATGCTCTCCTGCAATGGAAGTAATCGCTTCATTTTCTTTATCCTGTCCTTTGATTATTTTAGGGATGCCTACAATGATACGGCTGGGGTAGAGATTGTCATACAGTGCCTTGCTTTCACGCAGAAACTCCGGAGAGAAAAGCAAATTGAATTTCTTTCCGGCAAGAGCAGGAGTATTTGCAAATTTCTCTGCATATTTCACATACAGGCTACGGCAGTAACCTACCGGGATAGTACTCTTGATGACCATAACGGCATCCGGATTCACTTCCAGTACCAAATCAATTACTTCTTCCACATGACTGGTGTCAAAGTAATTCTTCACCGGATCATAATTGGTAGGAGCTGCAATCACTACAAAATCAGCATCTTTATAAGCAGCTTTTCCGTCTAATGTAGCGGTGAGGTTTAGTTCTTTTTCTGCCAGATACTTTTCGATGTATTCATCCTGTATCGGGCTGATACGATTGTTGATTTTTTCTACCTTTTCAGGTATTACATCTACTGCAGTTACTTTATGATGCTGTGCCAATAAAGTGGCAATAGAAAGACCAACGTAACCAGTTCCGGCTACGGCGATATTCAGATTTCTTAAATTTTTCATTGTTTCATTTATTAATTTATTTCCTTTAAAATATTCTTTAGAAATAGCGTATTCCCTATGATATAGCGTCTCCACATCCGTTTCGGCTCCTTCAGCAAACGGTACAACCACTCCAGACCATGCTCCTGCCACCACAGCGGAGCACGTTCCACCGTACCCGCAAAGAAATCAAACACCGCCCCAATCGTTCCCACGTGGCAGTGAATATCTAGTTCCTTCCAGTGCGTATACGTCCACTTTTCCTGCTTCGGCGCCGTCATCCCAATCCACAGCAAATCCGGATTCGCCCTGTTAATCGCTTCAATAATCCCTTTGTTATCCTCTTCGCTAAACTCCGGCTTATACGGAGGCGAATACGTTGCCACCTTGATGTTCGGATAATCCACAGCCGCCCGCTTCCGGATCAGTTCCAGCACTTTCTCACTGCTCCCCATAAAGAAACACGTACCCCCTTTCCGGTTCAGTCTGTTCATTTCGTGTACAAACAAGTCCCATCCCGCAATACGTTCCGTGGGTTGCGATTTCGCCTTCAGCCACCGGCACGCCATCACCACGCTGGCCCCGTCGGGAATCAGTACATCCCCTTTGGTCAGTGCTTCGGCAAACAGACTGTCTTTCAGTGCCGTATTATAAGAATGAGCATTAATCGTATTGATAAGTAACTTGCCATCAGGCAACGACGATAGCTCTCTTCTGGAAGTCAGAAGAGATAACTCTTTCAGTTTAAGCATATATAATAAGATTAAATATTATTTTTGCGTATCCAAGTCCAATCAGTAGAGCATAATGAAATCTTACGACATAGATACCCTTTATCAGAAGTATAAATCGCTGAACAAGCGTCAGCGTGTGCGTTTATTGTCCCGTCTTCAGGCGCAGGGCATTGCCATTGTCCGCATCCAGCCTTATGCCTATTCCGAGGCACTCGGGATCAAGCATTTATTCTTTTATTTTGAGGGAAGCCGGGAAGCTGTGCCTTATTTCCTGTTGGAATCCTCTGTGTGGCAGGCGGTGCAGAGGGAGTTGATGGAGGAGGAGTGAGGATGGATTTACGATAGTATAGCTTCCTTCAAAATCGATGCAATACGTTGTTCAAAAGCCTCTAGCGTAAAGAACTGTTTGTATCGTTCCAATCCTTTATTCCCCATTTCAAGACGCAAGGAAGTATCTTTTAATAAAATTTCTATTTTATCAGCCAAATCCTGTGCTGACTTTTTGGGTACAATATACCCTGTTTCATTGGGGATAATAATATCCGCAATTCCCCCTTCATTGGTACTGATACAAGGAAGTCCCTGCTGCATAGCTTCCAGTAACACAAGAGGAAAACATTCATTCGAATAGTAAGTCGGGAAAACAAACAAATCTGCATTTTTCAATATTTCTTCTTTTTCTACTCCGTATTTTTTTCCTTTATAGCATACTTGTTCATTCACTCCTCGTATTGCAACCTCCTGATTAAAACGTTCCGCATTGATATCAGCCGTTTCGCCTCCCACGAAATCACAGGTAAACTGATATCCTTTTTCTTTCAAAATCTTGCAAGCATCCAGTAAGGTAAATACCCCTTTATCAATCAATAAGTTCGATAAAAATAAAAGTTTAGGAATTGCATTATGTTTTCCTGCAGAAGGTTCGGCTGCCAATGCTTCCGGAATCCCATTCGGACAGATACATACATCTTTATGGGATACATACTTTTGTACATCCGCATAAAGTGCTTCTGCCAGTAGTATCACTTTCAGATTCTTAAAAAAAGTACGATACAATAAATTGTCTATTACCTTATCTTGTCTTAGCGATACCCCTTTATTATGATAATGCACTACTACCTTGCACCCCATACTTTTCAGTATCTGTATCACAATAAAATCCTTGTAGAAAGCACCTCCTTTTGCATTGGGAGTTACATATACCAACTCTGGTCGGATACGTTTTACTTCTTTACGAATCTTATTAAGTAATTGATAAAACTGCGTAAACTTTTGCAGTCGTATCTTTCCTATATCTGCCAAGTCTTTTGCTGTAGCAAGATTAATATAGTAGCAGTCGAATGCTTCATTCACTACACGGCTGTCGTGAATATATTTTCCCATCATAGCTGCTCCATGAACAGGAGGGGGCATGTGCATGATAAACAGCACTCTCATTTTACTGTTTATAGATTCTTTCATATTCTTGTTGCATTTTTTCTATTGAAAAATGGGTACTTGCAAATTGATAGGCTTTTTCACATAGATATTGATAATCATATTGAGGCAGGTGGTTGAAAATGGTTAGAAAATCTTCGATGGAGTTATTTTCTACTATTAGTTCCCAATTCTTAGGAAGTGTTTCATTTAATCCTAAACATGAATTAATAATAGAAGGTGTATAGGCTAAACTTGCTTCAATAGACATTAACCCTAATCCTTCAAAATTAGAAGGCATAAATAGATAGTCAAAAGATCCTAAATATTCCGATAAATTATATACTTTAGGATATAAAGTTACATTATTTAGTCCTTGTATGGCATTAGTTAGTTTTTCTTTCATAGAACCATCTCCGATGATATGGAAGAAGAAACGTTTATCTTGTTTTAGTGCAGTTACTACAGCAATTAGTTCATCTATTCCTTTTTGATATTCCAGTCGCCCAGCAAAAAGGATATTGATTTTATCTGTTTGGACATTAGAGAATTTTCTTTGTGGTTTTATTTCCAGACCGTTATAGATAATAGGAGGGAGTATACCTCCATAGGCTTCTTGATATTTTTGTTGTGTAGAAGTGGATATAGCAATATTACAATTGTTTTTTTTATAAAATCGCTCTACAATTTTGCCAATTCCTTTCCATTCATTCCAAAGTTCCGTATTATGAATCGTTCTGATATATTTAGGCTTTATCCAAAAAAGAATCCAAGCTATTTTTCGAAAGATCCACAATGCTAAATCAGGGATTTCTGTATGTGTATGTATGATATTGGGCTTAATTGTTGCATACTTTATAATAAACCAACTCCAAAACAGACAAAGAGCTATTTTCTTATTTTTAAAAGGAGAACAATAATAATTTATATCATTTTGTTCCAATTCTTTTTTCAGTTCATTGGTAAATGAAGATTCTCCTTTTACAACTTCAAAAAGGAAGTATTGAAAGTCTGGAGATTTTGATTTTGCAATATTTATAGCTACTCTTTCAGCTCCTCCTAAATCAAAATGGCTGATGATATGGAAAACTTTCATGAAATTTTATTTTAAGGATTGGATTAATTTATTTTTGCATGATTCAAATGTTGTTATTAAGATTGAGGAACGTATTTGATTTAAATTTATATTAGGAGCATTATTTATATACTCTTTTAATAATATTGCAAGTTGATTTTCATTTTGAGGATCAAAGAGATGTCCGTTAATATTGTTTTTTATAAGTTCTGCAGAACCTGCATTTTGTGAACATAAAACGGGACAGCCGGCTTGTAGTGCTTCTGCTGTCACTGCTCCAAATGGTTCATATACACTTGGAAGAACAAAAATATTAGCTAAATTATACCAGGCATATAATTCATTACCTTCATATCTTCCAACAAAAAGAACTTGATTTGATAAGTTTAATTTTTGTACTTTCTCTTGTAATTGTTTTTTTTGATTTCCTTCTCCTACTAATATTAAAGTATAGTTAGGATTAGCAATTTGTTTATATGCGTTAATGAGTAAATTTAAATTTTTTACTTCTGTTAACCTTCCAATATAGAGAATTATTTTTTTCCCTTTTAACTTAAACTTATCTTGAAAAGATATAGATATGGGCAACGATTTTTTTAATTGTAATTGATAATTATTTTCTTCTTTAATTATAGGAAATACAATTATTTTTTTTTTGATTTTAAAATTTTCTTTATACCATTGAGATACTTGGGATGAAATAAAAATAAAACCATCTAATTTATGTACTAAATAAGACCGTAATTTTGCTCTTATTCCTTTACATTCTTGAGCTATTTTTAAACTGTCATCGCATATGGTATAAATAGTATATTTTTGTCGAAATAATTTTTTATAGAAATATGGTATTAATACTGGTAAGCCATATTCTCCACCAATTATAATATCGGGTTTATATTTGATAATATGATATAAATATCCAATATTAAAATCCCTATTTTTAATAACAATTTTTATATCCATAAAAGAATAAGTAAAGCGAGCTTTACTTAAAAGTTCTTTTTGATTAAAAGGTTGATTTCTGTTATTGCGTGATAGGAATACTATGTGACAATTATAATTGTCTGCTAAAGTATTGAAAAAATCAAGTCTATATGGAGCTAATGCAGAATGAAATATAAGTAAATTTTTCATTGGTTTTTATATTTAGTATTAAACTATTGATATCGTTAGCGTTCAATTTTGATATGTCGTATTGGGAAAGAGACTTTTCAGTATTTCCCTCTAAATAAATCAAAAATTGGAGCTAAATTTTAATTTAGTATTGTTTTTAATCGTTATTGACAAAAGATTTTTGTATTCCTTTGTCCTTCAGTAATGTTTCGGAATAATTTTTTCATGTTATCGATCGCGATATATCATTCATCCTACATTTGAAATCTATGTATGGTATGTTGTTGAGGTATTTTATGTACTTAGTATATCGAACGCCTCCGATTATCTTCATTTTTGTATTTATCTTCATGCGTTTGTATTACATTTTTTTGTACGGTCTTTCCTTTTTCTTGGTCGGTTGTACGTATATTGGGGCTTACATCCGGAGCAATCTCTTGGATTCTGGTTACTGTCAAAATCGTTCTCATCTTTTACTTTTGAGATTGTTTGCTGCTTTACAGTCAATGTTTTCTAGTTTTTAATAGATTCTTTTTGTCTAGTTTTTTCAGTACCTTTAAAGCGTCGTCCCCTTCAGAAGTAATTCATTCTGCTTTTTTAAGATCTGCTATCATCTGCTTCAGCTTTAGACACTAAAAGATAATTTATAAATTTAAGAAATTTTTTAAAGATAAAATATGCTGTTGATGTGTTAAATAATAATTGTTAATGTTATTAATGTAATTTTGATGAACAGAAGGGATAAGAACTTCTGTAGGAGAGAAATTTTCTATTTCATCAAATATTCTTCCAATGTTATAGACAGTAATAAAATCTAAAAACTTACATTTTTTACCAATTACTGGAGTTCCTCTAAATATTATATCAAAAACTACACCACTACTATGCTCTGAGTAAGCTCCTGAATAATTTAATATACAATATTTACTGTTTCTGATTGTTGTATCATACTCTTCATCAGATAAATATTCAAGTTTTAGTTCAATATTATTACTGTTTTTGCAAATCTCAATAATCTCTTTTTTTATCTCTTCTGTTTGAGGCTTACCTGCAATAAGAATTCGATAGTTTGTATGTTTTAATTTTTGTGCAACTTCTACTACACCTTTGTCTTTGCAAATTAATCCTAATAGACTAAAATCATATTTTCTTTCAGAAAAAGGTAAGATTTTTTTTGCATTATGACCTGTATAGATATAATCGGGAACAATGCAATATGGCCGTTTATAGGCATTTCCTATTTTTTTGTCTGGACAAATAATTCCATTTATTTTTGAAGAAGCTAGTTTATAAATTATTTTTTTTATAGGACTGTTTACGCATTCTGTATTGTATTGTATTGTATAAACTTTACATTTTGATTGTTTAAAAAGAGCTATACCGATAAGTGCTGTTGCTACTGAACTACTTTGAATGATAATAATGTCATTTTCATTTTTATGCTTGAATAAGAACATCAAATTTTTTAAAGTTCTTATTTTGTTAATGATGTTAGATTTTTGGCTATAAGTATCATATGGTAAAAGATACGTATTATTAAATTTTGTTTTATAAATAGGACCTCCAGTTACTAGGACTTTACAAGTGTCTTTAAACATGTTATAATAATTACTTGCTACTGGAAAATAATGACCTGGTGAGATACCATTATTGTTCATACTTCGAACATCTGCTATATAAAGTGTTTTCATTTGTATATATTATGAATTGATAATTTAGAAATCTATTTTTTTTATAAATTGAGCAGGGTTTCCTCCCCATATTTCATTGGCAGGAACATTATGTACAACAACAGAACCTGCAGCGATAATAGAGTTTTCTCCAATTGTCACTCCTTTTAGAATGATGCAAAAGGCTCCAATAAATGCATTCTTTTTAATGTAAATAGGAGCATTTCTTACAGTTTCTAGTTTATCTAGATAAATTCTGTCTTTTGGGTTTATATTATGAAAATTTGTATCATATATATGTGTCCCCACACCAATTTTTACATGATCTTCAATAATTATTTTATTGTGACATATAATAGTTGTTGCTGTTATTCCTACATGGTTTCCTATTTGTAAAATGGCTTGATTTCTAACTTCTATCTTACAACGAGCAATAATTCCAGATGCATTATTTTGTACCCAATTGCCTAAAGTTAAATATTCGCCTATGTAACAAGAAGCGTTTATAGATAAGTGAATTACTGGTGTCCCAGAACTTTTTAGACCACGTTTAAACTTAACGTTGTTTAGGATAAAGTAAAGTTTTGTTATGAAGGTTGTAGCTAAGCAATAGAATCTCGCCCAGCTAATTTTTGCTCCCTTATATATCCAGATTATTTTTTTCATTGTTCTAATATTGTAATATAAATAGTGATTAATTTTGGGAAATATCTAATTTTAACATATTGTATAGAAAAATCTGCTTTTAGGCGTTTTCTTCTTAAATAGATCAAAAATGTAATTAAATTTCGTGATTTCTTTATCCTTTGACAGTTTTGAAAATACTTTTTTCAAGTAATTGACTGCGATATACCATTCATTCTACTAGTCAAAATTAGTGTATGGTATGTGGTGGAGACATTTTCTGTAATTAATACATCAAATTTGTTTCTGTTTCCCAATTGACACCTCTGTTTTTATATATGCTCTCATAGGTTTGTATAACATTCTTCTTTCAGTACAGCTTTTTCTTTCTTAGTCGGTTGTGTGTGGATTATTTAATTCATTGCTGAAACATCTTACAGGAGCGGACGCCTTCAAAGTCATCTTTATTTTTTTTCTTTTAAGGTTGTTTTTTCCTTTCCAACTGATGTCTTCTGGCTTTTGAAACATACAGATTCTTTATATCCTGTTTTATTTGCTCTTTCAGAGTTTGTATTTTCTTCCTGAAGTTTTTCTATCAGGATATTTCATGGGGTTATCATCTGCTTTAGCTTTTTATTTGAGAGTTTTTCTTTGGACTTAATAGCTGCTTACTTGTTCTATTTCTTTTTCCAGAAATTTTTTCTTTCTGCTTGTCAGCCTTACGTAGTATGAAATACTTGTCAAATAATATTAATTTTTGCATAGAATTCATATTTATTTGTCATAATTATTACTGGTTGATATTTTATATTTTTCTGTCTTTTTGAAGAGAAAAGCTGGCTTCTTTCTTTGATGTTCCTAGCAGTGTTTTGCCTACTATTTGTATTGGTATGATTGTTGTGTATTCTTACATAAACACCTTCCTATGTAGCTTCTGTTTTGTTGCGGATGAATAGACTTTCGAAAACACTGTTATCATGCACATATTTTTAGTTTTGAATTACAGTAGCGAAGGTCATGTTTTTATATTTCAGGGTAATACGTCAAAATAGGATGCTTACACGCTTACGTTTTTACGTTATCAGTATCTAAATAACTATCTTTGAAAGTAGCAGCTATTGTTTTATTATTTTAGTATACTTCCCTGATATTTAATCAGATTTAGTTTTTCCTGTTCTTATCTTTATGGTTAAAACTTTTTTGAATTAAGATGGAAAACCAAAATGAAATAATTGATAGGTTATGTGGAAAAAAGGCAAATGATTTGATGAATGGAAGTATAGTTTTAAGATATTTTTTATGTTCAATATTGACTGTAATGATAGAATTATAAATTTGGACAGCACTTTTAGGATATTTATTATATAATTTTTTATGCTTTTTGAGTATGATATAAAAACCTTTTATTCTTTTTGTATCACTTCTTGTTATAGAATCAGGCATAATATGGTATAATACTAAAGGTTTATTGATGAAACTTACATTATATGTTTCTGTAATTCGTATCCATAAATCAAAGTCTTGAGATGAAGGAAGAGATTCATCAAATCCTTCTAACTTCCGTAAAATATCTGTTTTTATTAATGGAAAAGAACATCCGCCCATATAATTACATGAAAGTAATTTTTCAAGTTGTTTTTCTTTAGGATATCCTTTTATGAAAGTCATTTCTGATGTTTTTCCATTTACATATATATTTAGGCCAGAACAATATACCATAGCTGTATTTTCTTTCATGAGTGAATATTGTTCTTGAAGCTTTTCACTTTTCCATTCATCATCATCATCAAGAAAGGCTATGTATTTTCCTTGTGCATTTTTTATTCCTATATTTCGAGAATAGCATGCTCCCTTATTTTGGCTATTATGGAAGACTTGTATAGTAAAATTTATCTCATTAAATGAGTTTATAAGTTTATCAATTTGTTCCTTATAAGGATAAAAATCATTTATTATTAAAACTTCAATCTCTTGATAACTTTGGTTGATAATTGAATCAATCGCTCTTTTTAAAATGGGCATTTCCCTTTTATAGGTTGTAATAATAACTGAAATTAATTCATTCATGCTGATAACTTAATAAAGATTAAAACCAAAAAACATGTAGTGATAATGATACCTGAACATGTAATAATTAAATAATATAGTGATAAAAATCAATGCTAATGCAAAAAATTCTATCTTGTAATTTCCAATAATAATATATTTCTTATTTTTTATTAATTGATTGTAGATTAAATATGTTAAGGGGGTCAAAAAAATCATCGCAAATGAATAACGTGATAGAACATTGTTCGCGATAGAAGGGGAGGTGGAGCCGATACAAAAGCCAGAGAGCAATAGCATGAAAAGGTAAAACGGAGGTAATGTTTTTGCTCTCTTCCATGTGTATAAAATCATATATGTGAGGAGTAAAACATGTACTATTCTGAATATCCTCATAAGTATATACGATGTACTATTGTTAAAATTATCAGAATTGAAATTTCCGGAATCAGACCCTGTATGGGTATACGCATTTGCATGGTGTTGCATTGAATTCATAATAGCATTATCGTTTCCTGATAGAAAAGGAATATATTGTAAAGCTATAGGCCAAACAATCAGCATAATACTAATTGCAATTATAATTCTTTTTTTCTTTATATAAAGAATACTCCTTAAAAGTATCAAGATCCAAGCTGATGAATGAAGTAACGCTGATATAATGTATAACCCCCACGTTAATAATTTATTTTGTTTTATGCATATATCTTTCATTAACGCATAGGAAAATATACTGAAAGATAGCATATTGCGGACGCCATTTGAACCATCAAAAAAATCTATCATCCATAAAAGTAGGATTAATAAATATTTGGTTTTCGTATATGGTATTTGATAATTTTGGCATATCGTAAGAATACCATTTAGAGGTAAAAAATAGATAAAGAAAATTGAAATAGCAGAGTAAAAATTGTTATAAGGTAGTAAACTTAGAATATAAAAATAGATTTTTAAAATATCTCTACCGGTAAAGTATATATCCTGAGCTAAATCAGGATGTGAAAAATAGTTCCATCCTTTTTGACGTAAAATGTCTAAATGATAAAATGCTACTGTTAAATCTGAATCTTTTTGAACTTCCTGAAAAAAGGCCAATATAGCAAATGCTATTGAAACAAGAAATATTCTTTTTTTAAGCTTGTTTTTGGGAGTATAATATATTGATGCAGATAAATATAGTAGAAAAAAAAAGTATAATATTATCATAATATTTTTAATTTATTCTTTTTTTTATTTTAGCTGGAACGCCCATTACTATTGTGTTGTCAGGGACAGATTTTGTGACTACAGCTCCTGCTGCAACTATTGCATTTTTCCCAATAGTAACTCCTTTTAAAATCACAGCATTTGCTCCTATCCATGCACCTTCTTTAATATAAATAGGAGCTGTTATGAATTCTTCTCCATCTTTTATATTGTGATCATGATCTACAATGACTACGTTGTTTGCAATTGTTACATGGGATTCTATTTCGATATGATTGAGGGCAGTAATGGAAACATTATGATTTAAAAATACATATTTATTAATTATTAGATTTCCTTTATCTACTAATAAGTGAATATTTGAACGAGATAACATTCTTCTTCCTATTATAATTTTACCATTGTTTTTACATCTAATTTTTGGAGGGGACTCCCATAGCTGATATAATGAAATATTACAATGTTTTGGATTTTTTATTTTTATAAGTAAGATATATAATACATTAAATAGAATCTTGATATAAAATGTGATATTTTGTTTCATCCTTATTTATCAATTAAAATCTCAATATTCTTATATTCTTGTATATTTGAATAGTCATATGACTGTACATTGGGTTTAATATCCCATATTATGGAATCACTAATCATTATTTCTTTGAAAAAGGTGTAAACAGAGGCATCTTCATTGGGTAAGATAATACCGTTTTTGTTATTTATAATTTGTTCTTTTGCTGATGCGTATTCAGTAACAATAGGTATAAGACCTAACATTTGCGCTTCTGTAACAGCCATTGGTTTTCCTTCGTATCGTGAGGGTAGAAAGAAAACATCACATTGTTTTAATAATGGGAGAGGGTTCTTGTGTGCACCGCAGAGATAAATTATATCTGTGAGATTAGCAGATTTTATCATAGAATTAAGTTTATTGTAATCTTTTCCGTCACCAATTATGTACCATGCAAAATCTTTTCTTAATAGTCCCTCTTTTTTTAGTTGGGCTAATGCTTTTACTCCACGATCAAGTCCTTTATGGAAAAAGACTATTCTACATGTAGATACGAACTTCAAATGCTTTGATTTAATATTAGGTAAGGTATAATTAATTGGTTCTAAGGAGCGTTGGATAACAAGTTTATTTGATAATAGATTTTCAATTGTTACACTACGATTTGATAAAAATGGAAAACATTTATTAAAACTTTCTTTACAATAATTGGAAACTAATACGATATTATCAACCTTGTTGATATATTTTTTATCTATATTGGCATTAAGTCTAGCTCCTATATAATCTACGTGGATCCATGTTATATATTTTTGGGCTTTTACTTTGGATACAGTGTAATATAGGGGAAGATTTTCTATAAAAGATATGGCTACATCGTATTCTTTTATTAAAGGTTTACAATACCTCAAAGTATCTAGAGACATTATTTGACTACGGACGTTTGATCTTTTCAATACTTTATCGTAATATAATGCTTTTACTAAATTTAAAATACTTTTTATTGAAGTTATTTTTTTGAAAGTTAACTGTTTATTTGAAGGTACAAAATATGGAAGTATATTTACTGATTTGGGGATGAATGAATTGTATTCACCTTCTCCTTGAAGTAATAAATCAACATTATATTTTGTATAATCAATTTCATTCAATAGTGAAAGTAATGATGTTGTACTTCCTCCTATAGATAAGGTGTTATAAACGATTAAAATTGTTTTCATTTTCTAAAAGAATTTATAAATGTGTTATGTTTATCTTATAAATGAAACTCATCAGTTAATATTTTTCTCTTAAATAAACATGGAGAATGTTTTTTGTTTTTTATCTTGTTAGTATTGATTTAAGTTTCTATAAATAAAAAGAATTATAATTTTTACATCCTTTGATTCTTTTTCAGAAGTTGATTCTTGTTCTTTACTTTTCTTAAATGGTATATGTTCTATGGTAAATAAATGTATTAAAAAATAGCTTTAATTTTATTATTGATGATCTTTTTTTCTTGACAAGTAATTCCAAATATATATATTCCAATAATGGTTATTACGAAGGCGAGAAATGAGGTCAGTATAAAATTAGCGAAGCTTATTTTACCGAAATATCCGTGTATGAAGATAGCCAATGTTGTACATCCGCTTACTATCAGTATATTTTTTAGTATTATGTGTAAAGAAAAATAACTTATACTATATGATTTTATTAATTGTTTTAGTAGCAGTAGTCTGGCGAGTAACCCTATGGTTATAACTATTATACTTGGGATCATAGCCATATATGGTTTATATCCTAATTTTAGTATGATATAGGTTAATGGTAATTCACACATCATTATAATACAGATTATAATTTGGAAATTTTTTATTTTTCCAGTGGCCTGCATGGCTGTAACTAATGGCCCAGCCATAGAGTTTATTAGAGCCGCAATAAGTGCTAAAAATAGGAATTCAGTAGTATATGGTGGTACAGTTCCTAACCATAAGTGTAGTAAGTAATCTAGATTTACTATGACTGGAATAGATATGATTGATAGTAAGTAAAAAGAATATCTACATCCAGTATATACCAATTGTATAGATTCTTGGAGATTTCCAGCTGCATATTGTTTGGTAATTTGGGGATTTAGGGCCATTATAAAATTATTAGAGAAGTTACAAATAATACCATTTACTTGTAGTGCAACTCCTCTGGCTGCATTGATAGTAGTTCCGCAGAAAAGATTTAGTATAATGTTTGACCCTTGATCTTTTAAGGAAAAGCCTAGGTTTCCTATAATGCTCCAACTGGCAAAGGCAAACATCTCTTTGAATAATTTTTTATCGAAATTGAACTGATAGGTACATTCTTCAAAGTTTTTTTTGCAATATATACCGTAAATTGCTCTTATGATTAATGAAACGCTGAGAATAAGGATGGCGTATGTAATTAGTTTGTCTGCAGGAAGAATCAAGAGTAGATAAACTATTACTAACTTCAATCCAACTTCTACGATACTGATATATGCAAATGTTTTCATGTGTTCATGTGCTACAATACAGGCATTATAAGGTACGCTTATTACAGTAATCATAAATGTAAATATGGAGCATTGATAAACCCAATTGGCGGCAGTCATTCTATCGGCTGCGATATTCATGTGTGTGTTTAAAAACCATAATCCTACTGTCTCAGCAATAATAAAAATAATACCAGCTATTACTAGATGAATAGTTACTGAAGTACAGAATACGTTTTTTAGTTTTTGAAAATTTTTTGTGCCTAGTTCAAAAGAGATAAACCGTTGTGAAGCTGCAGTCATGGCCGAATTCAAGAATGCTAGCATGGCTACAATGCCTCCTACTACATTATATATACCGTAGTCGTTTACTCCCAATGTTTGGAGTACTACACGGCTTGTATATAGACCAATAATGATGATGAATAACATTCTTACATATAGCAACATCGTATTCTTCGCTATCCTCTTATTATTCTCTGCTGTATTTGTCATAAAGAACCAGTGTGAATTTTATTCGTTTGAATGAGTAAATAATAATGTTTTTAACATTTCAAATTTCTCTCCACCACTTCTCCACCACTTTTCCACCACCCTGAAATGATGTAAATATTTCAGATTTTCCACATGGTGGAGAGGTGTGGAGAACAGGGGAAAACTGTACAACCCCGACATTTTACCGAAAATGAACGTAGTTGTAAATCAGGTGATTAATTTTTCAGCTTGTCGGGGTTGTCGGGGTTGACATGCATTTTCTTAAACTTTTTATGGAAATGTGTGGAGAGATATAAAATTCATTCTCTCCACACTCACACGTAAAAGTTTTATAAAATAGGGTGACAACCCTGCCAACCCCGACACGATTATGTATTCTTGCAATGAATATTTATATAGTCGCTCTGGAAAATCCTGCCTATCTTTTTATGAAATTCCAACCATTTCTCGGGGTCGTCTTTCAATGCATTTGCATACAGATAGTAGATTCTGTAAAAATTCCAGATACTGTCTGAATCCCTTTTTTTAAACGCATGTAGGTGCTTTCGCCCATGCGAGTGATTCTGCTTACTTCGTGAATGGAAAGAATCTTGCCATTCACCAGAGTTGTCCGACGGATTTCGTCGAAAAATGCTCCCAGTGCAATGCTGAGAGGAGTACAATGTTTCATAAATGAAATTATTTAAGTTATCCCGGACACTATTGTCCGAGACTGTTCTTACTGCTAATATCTGTTAAGCATTGTTTATACTTGTTATATTTGTTGCTGTCATAGTTGCAACGCACGTTTGCATGCTACAAACTTGCCTGCTACATTTGAGCGTGTTTTAATTTTAACCTAAACTATGGAAAAAACTACTTTCAGCCTTTTCAAAGGCTATTCGGACACGTGCCCGTCCGAAACCACATTGGCTCATCTTCTACACCTTATCCGCGAAGACCAAACCGTAAAGAACCATACGGAGAAGTATCGTTATTACCGTTCCGAAGGGTATCAGGCTCCGGCTTCCCGGGAGAAGGCTTCGTGTCCCTGTTTCGCAGTGGCAGTCCGTTTTTCCGGTGGCAAACAACAGAAGCACATTGCTTCGTGGACCGGATTCTCGCTTGCCGACCTCGATCATGTGCCTGCACAGCGGATGCAGGAAGTGCTGCAGCGTGTTCGCGAAGACGAGCATACGGTACTGGCTTATGTCACCATCAGCGGGGAGGGAATACGTATTCTCTTCCGCATGGATGTGCCTATGGAGGGGCTGTCTGCTGCCAAAAAGATAGAACGCTATAAAAAAGCCTTTCTGGCTGCCAATGCCTATTATACCCGACTGACGGGTGTGGAGTGCGACGGGGCCTGCAAGAATCCTACCAGGCTGAGCGGACTGGCTGCCGATCCGGACGTGTTCTTCAATCCGGAGGCTGTGCCGTTCAAATTCTCAGCGAAGGACCTGGAGCCTGTACGAAACGGCAAACTGGAGCGCGTGACGGCTGCCATCAACCGTGAACTGAAACAGGCCGGTGTGGTGTACGAGGCGCATCATCGCAACGACTATATCATGCGTACGGGCTATCTGCTCAATGAGTACGGCATTCCGATGGAGGAAGCCTTGCAGTGGGCAGAGGGCCGGTTTACCGATTATACGGGCGATGTGGCTTCTATCTTCCGTTCCTGTTATGCCGACAGCACGAAGTTTGATACGCGTGTGCCGGTGAGGGGCAGGGGACGGAAAGAAGGCACCGAAGCGGTGAAACGGATGGCGACGGTACACGACATCGAGCAGTTCCTCGATACACAGGGAGTATTCCGGCACAATGTGATTACCGGAAAATATGAAATGCGTCCCAAAGAATGCGACGAGGATGCTCCTTTCGTGGAAGTGACCGACCGCATGGTCAATACGCTCTGGAGCCGGATGTGCAAGGAGGGAGAAAATCTCCGCTTGTCCGATTTGCGCAATGTGCTGGAATCGGAATATGTAGAGGATTACAATCCTTTTGTGCATTATTTCAACTATCTGCCTGCCTGGGATGGAAAAACGGATTACATCGGAAAGCTGGCCGATATGGTGGAGGTGTGCGGCAATCAGGAGCATTTCAGGAAGTGTTTCCGGAAATGGCTGGTGGCAGCCGTGGCTTCCATTCTCGATCCGCGTATCATCAATCACGAGATTCTGGTACTGGTGGGACCGCAGGGGGTGTATAAAACCACCTGGTTTAACCGCCTTTTGCCCGAAGAGCTCAGGGCGTATTTTTATCTGAAAACCAACAGCAGTCATCTCACCAAGGACGATATGATGACACTCTCCGAGTTTGCTTTCGTCTGTCTGGAAGAGATTGACGAGATGCGTCCGTCGGAAATGAATCAGCTGAAGGCTTTGGTGACTTCACCCGACATCAACGAGCGCCGGCCTTACGGGCACTACAAGGAAAAGCGGGCGCACATTGCCAGTTTCTGCGGTACGACAAACAATGCCAACTTTCTGAACGACCCCACCGGACACCGCCGCTGGCTGCCTTTCGAAGTGAAGCAAATCCAGAATCCCTACGATACGCCCATCGACTACGAAGGAGTCTATGCCCAGGCGCTGGCGCTCTGGAAGGAGGGATTCTGCTTCTGGTTTGCCAACGACGAGATTCGTGAAATCAATGCGCACAACGAACAGTTTGAAACGACCAACATGGAGCTGGAAGTGATTCAGACCGGATACCGCCGTCCCATGCCGGGAGAGGAGTGTCAGTTCATGACCGTTACGGACATCATGGCCCGTGCCGGATTTATGCTGAAAATGCCGCTCAGTACGGTAAAAATCGGTTTGGCACTGAAGAAATTAGGCTTCGAACAGGTCCGGGCTGCCGGAAAACGGGGCTACCGGGTGATTCCGCTGAACGATGAGGAAATTCACCACAACCGTCTGGCAATGGGACGGTATACCGAGCCTCCTGCCGAAGGAGAAGCCTCTGTCTGAACAAAGACGGAGACTGTACGTGACCTGTACCGATGGCTTGCGTGATTTGTATCGTCAGCGAATGATACTTGTATCGCAGGCTTACGATACAAGTCACGTTTTAGCCGGATTCAGGGCCGTCCCAGATAGCGGAAAAGAATTTCCACCTGAATGGAGGTAAACATCTGCTGGTTGGGACGGTAGCCGTAGTCCTGAAGTTCCTTGAACAGCGCCTTATTCTGCTTCAGCCATCGCGTCAGCCGGTTCACCGCCGCTTCGGGAGTCAGTTGGGGCGCATAGGCCATGGCCAGTTCTCTACGGTAGTAAGGATGGATTTCCCACTCTTTTTCTATCTTCTCTTCAGGAATACTTGTGTCTCTCATAATTGCTTGAATATTATTGTTTTATTACTATAAATATAGCAAAAAATCCGCTAATATCCATTGCCTGAGAGAATTATTTTATACGATTTTATTGCATCTTCTTCTATGTTCTTTTCTCTTCTTCCACACCTCTTTTTCCGTGTTGTATCTTTGTTTCAGATTGAGAGAGGGAACAAGTTGACGAGTTGACAAGGGAACAAGAAAAGCCTCGTTAACTCGTTACCTGAAACCTTGTAATCTAAACAAGCGCCTTGTCAACTTGTCATCTGAAACCTTGTAACCTAATTAATAACCTTAAAAACTTAAAGCTTATGGCCTTAAATTACAGTATCTCGATGAGATCTTCCAATCCTACGGATCCGGAAGCAGTGAAAAAAGCGTATGCAAAAGCTCAGATCGGCAGCAACGTAAGTCTGAAAACCATGTCGAAGCGAATCGCTTCGCAGACCACGGTGAACCGTGCCGATGTGATGGCGGTACTTACCGCCCTGGTGGACAACATCTTTGAAGTGCTCCGTGAGGGCAACCAGGTAGACCTGGGCGAACTGGGCAAGCTTCGTCTGCAAATCAGCAGCGAGGGTGCCGAAAATGCGGAAACCTTTACTTCGGATTACATCAAGGATGTAAACATCCAGTTTGTACCGGGTGAAGACCTGAAAAACATCTTTGCCGGAATGGAATTTACACCGGTTCCGACCCGTGATGCCGTGCGTAAAGTATTGAAAGCTCAGAAGGCTGGTGAAACCACCGTAGACATCACCCCGGAAAAAGCCGGCGAAGATCCTCTTGTCTGATTAAAAAAATTCCGGGACCGGTTGCTCACGCAGGCGGCCCGGACCTAACCTAAAACTAAATTAGAATTATATTTGTTAGATTTATCTTTATATGGAAAATTCTTCAAAACCTAAAAATGTGTGGGGCATCGTCCTCAAAGTCATCATCACCGTAGCTACGGCTATTGCCGGAGCGCTGGGACTGAGTTCGTTTGTGTAGAAGTTGACGAGTTGACCAGTTGACAAGGGAACAAGGTGTTATGAGTTTCGTAGTTCTTAAGTTTATGAGTTTGCGTATGAGGACATCAACAAACTGGCAAACTAAAAAACTTACAAACTTATACTAACAAGTGCCTTGTCAACTCGTTACCTGATACCTTGTAACCTAACTTAAAAACTCATCACCCATGTACTTCCAGAACTTCCGAAAAATAGATACCATCGTGATCCATTGCAGTGCGACGCGTGAAGACCGGGATTTTCCGGTGGAAGCACTTCGGCGCTGCCATCGGGAACGGGGATTTGCCGATATCGGCTATCACTTTTACATTACCCGCGACGGAGTGATTCATCCGTGCCGGCCTTTGCATCAGATCGGTGCACATGCAGCCGGATGGAACGAGCACAGCATCGGAGTGTGTTACGAAGGGGGACTGAGCCGGAAAGGCCGTCCTGCCGATACCCGTACCTTGACCCAGAAATGTGCCTTGCTGGATCTGCTTCGCCAGCTGAAGGCGGACTATCCACAGGCACGGATTGTAGGGCATACCCAACTGAGTCCCTATATCCGTAAAGCCTGTCCCTGCTTTGATGCAAGGAAGGAGTATGCGGAGCTATAAAATGTAGAACGGAGATTGAAGAGTGAAGAGCCTCCGGTTTTCCGGCAGAAATTAATTTATTAATACATAAGTTTAGTGTCGGTTAGCCTGCCGGCTCTTCATTTTTTGTGTTTCATTCCTTAATAATATTTTCTTCGCTCTCCATTCTACATTATTCATTTTTCATTCTTCTGGAATCCGTATCCATAGCCGTATCCATACCCATAACCGTATTTCTTGCCATAGCCGTATCCGTAGCTGTTCTTGCGCTTGGTCATGTCGATGTCGTTGATGACAGTGGCCAGTTTGGCAAACTTCTTTTCGGCTTTCAGTTCGTTGATGTATTGGTAGGCTACTTTCGGAGTGACTTCTGCACGGCAGACATAGAGGCAGAGGTCGGCCACACGGCTTACGATGGCACTGTCGGTCACGATACCGATAGGAGCGGTATCGAGAATGATGTAGTCGTAGCGTTCTTTCAACTGTACAATGGCATGATCCAGTACCGGACGGGCTACCAGCTCGGTAGGATTGGGCGGTACAGCTCCTCCCGGTAGGATATCAAGATTGGTATGAATACCCGAAGGCTGTACCAGTGCGAAGAGGTCAGTATGTTCCGGATCACTCAGGTAGTTGGTGATACCATGTTCACGGTGCGAGAGATTGAATACACGGTTCAGACCGGGCTTGCGGATGTCCATGCCTACAATCAGGGTCTTCTTGCCGAGCAAGGCCAGGCTGACTGCCAGATTTCCGGCTACGAAAGACTTGCCTTCTCCGGGTTGGGTAGAAGAAACCATGATGACCTTTTCTCCGCTTTCCATCATAAACATCAGGTTGGTACGGAGTCCGCGGAAGGTTTCCTCCATGATGTCGTTGTGGTTTTCGCGTACCACGATGGCACCCTGTGCCGGTTTCTGGCAGTGAGGAAGTTCGGCAACCAGAGGAACGGAAGTCAGTTTCTGTACATCCTCTGCATTTTCAATCTTGTATTTCAGCAGGTCAATCAGGTAGATGATACCGACCGGAATACCCAAGCCTAACACCAAAGCGGCCAAGAGGAACATTTTCTTTTTAGGTGCTACAGGATCTTTGTCAGGCAATGCCTGTTCGATGATGCGCCCGTTGGTCGCTGTAGCAGCCAGGGTGATGGCATTTTCCTCACGCTTCTGGAGCAGCATAATATAGAGCTGTGCCTTGATTTCCTGCTGGCGGGCGATAGTCAGGAATTCCTTTTCTTGTTGGGGCGCATTGCTGATACGTCCTTCGAACTTGCTTGCCTGGCGGTCAAGGTTGCCTTTGGTAATACGTAATCCTTCGAGTACGCTGGCCACGGTGGTCTGTACGCTGTGGCGCATGGCTTCGATGCCGGTCTTCATATTGATGACAGCCGGGTTGTTTTCGGAAGAAGTACGGAGCAGACGCTTGCGTTCGATAATCAAGGTATTGTAATGGTCGATGACTGTACTGAGGTTCTGGTCCTGCAAACCTACATTAGAAGGAATGACTTCGTCGGCATTGGCTGGATTGTTGATATAGTCGCGCAGAAATTCTACCAGGCGGATTTGTGTCTGGTTTTCGATGCGGAGCTGTTCGTACTTGGAGTTTTCCTGAAGTGCCAGTTGGGCATCGGTAGTGAGGTCAGTCAGCCCTGATTTCTGCTTGAAGTCTGCCAGCTGGCTTTCGGTGGTACCGAGTTCGCGGTTGATAATGGCAATACGGTCTTCGATAAAATCAGCCGTTTTCTGTGCTACTTCGTTTTTCTCGTCGTTGGCATCCTGATTATAGAAAGCTACTAAGGTATTGATGAAATCTACCGCACGCTGTTTGTGGCTATTCTGGAAATTGACTTTGGCAATAGTAGTAGTCTTGGAGGTAGGATCTACAGTCAAGGCACTTGCATAGCCTTTCGCTACAGCAACAGGGGAGCTGATATACGTGGTCAGTTTAACCTCTTTTGTAGGAGCAGCAACGGAGTCGTTTTTTGTAAAACTGAATACTCCTACAGGGGTAGGAAGTACGGCAGGCAGAGCATCGAAGGTCTTTTCTTCGCTCTGTTTTTCCTGGTTCAAGATATATTCTGCTTTTACACTCAGTTTTCCTTCCGGTGTATAGGTCATTTTTAGTTTGGCTCCTCCTTCCAGTTTGCCGGCTTCTTCTGGAGTCAAGTACACTTGTACGGGAGCACTCTTATACAGAGGACGGTCGTAACTGAAACTGCGGTCTTCTACGGTAGAGATATAGAGTCCCAGGCGGGTGACTACTTTCTGGATGAGCGTACGTGATTTCAGGATTTCCACCTCATTGTCGAAACTGCTGGTCATGGAGAGTCCTCCCATACTTTGCAAGGCTTCCAAGGCTCCGCTGTTTGCCTGCATGGCACGTGTGCGGGGATCGTCTTCCTTGATAAGGACTGCTGAAGTAATATTATATACAGGTGTCTGGTAGCGGAGATAGATAAAGGCTGCCACTACGCAGACAAGGACACTGGCTACAAACCAGGGCCAGTAAATAAGGTATTTGAAAATCACGCGGTAGAGGTTGAAGTGTTCTTCTTTCTGTTCCGGTGTATCGAATAGGTTGTTTTCGTTCATAAGATTGTTTTAAGTTTTTGAGTTTTTTAGTTTGTTTTTCAGGTAACGAGGCGTTTGCAATTGACAATTCTCAACTGTCAATTGTCAATTTTTCTGGTTACCTTGTTGACTTAAAAAATTATTTTACAAGCGTAGCAATCAAACTGGCAATGGACACCAGGATAGAGGTGGCCGAGATGGCAATGGTGGTGGCATTACCGATACCAGAGTTCTTTGCTACTGTTTTATTTGGAGTGACATACAGGATGTCGTTCTGCTGCAGGTAGAAGTAGGGAGAGAGCACGAGATCGGATTTGGTGAGGTCGAGCATAATAATCTCACGTTTTCCCTGTGCGTCTTCACGAATCAGTTTTACATTGTCGCGTACTCCATAGACAGTCATATCTCCTGCCATGGCAAGTGCTTCGAGTACATTGACTTTTTCATTGGAAACAGTAAAGGTACCCGGGTTCTTGACTTCTCCCAGTACAGAAATCTTATAATTAACCATACGGACGGTAACGATAGGGGTCTCTTTCAGATAAGGCTTTAGTCCTTCGCGAATTAATTCTTCTGCCTGATTTTTTGTGAGTCCACCTATTTTCAGTTTTCCCAATACAGGAAAATCTATTTCTCCCTCGTTGTTGACTAAATATTGTTGTAAAGCTTCTTGGGAAGTTGTGTATTGTAAATTTTGTGCAGCTGTAGTGTTAGTTTGTACTGTCAGATTAAAAGGAGCTGCAGCTTTGGGGTCACTTGTATTGACCGTAATGTTCAGCAAGTCCTTGGGCATGATCTTGGCATCGTAAAGGGGGATTTCCTTACCATAGTTGTTTACGGTTTCGGGGTCTTGCATATAGGGGACCTTCTTGTACGAGGAACATCCTGACAGAAGGGCACCTGCAACGGCAATGAAAAGAATGTGTCTGATCTTCATAAGATATAGTTTTTTATTTTTTTAATTGGGAATAAAGAAAATAAGGGCGCTGCAGTCCGTCACGTTCCGGCTGCTGGCTTCCTTGTAAGTATCAATAAGCTGGATTTTATCGGGAGCGACTTTCGAGTTTTCGGTCAGTTCGCGCAGGATGGCTTCTGCCCTTTTCCTGCGGAGGTTTTCACCGAAAGTCTCGTCGCTGGTCTCGTCGCTGAAAGGGAGGATACAGATTTTGAAGTCCTTCTCTTTTTCCATCCATTCTGCCACCTTGGCGATGTTTCCCTTTTCGGTCTCGCTGAGATAGAAACTGTACTGGGGGAAGCGCACTTCGATGTGCATGTTGTCGCGGATGGAAGGCAGCATTTTCACTTCGGCATCCTTGCGGATGTCCTTCTCCTTTTCTGTCTTCAGGGAATCCTGTTCTGCCTTGAGCCGGATTAGCTCCTCCTTCATGCGGTTGATTTCGCGGTTCATCTCTTCGATGTAGGGTTCGTAGGCCTGGAGGCTGTAGGCACGGTATGCCTTCGATTTAAAGGTCCAGGTAATTCCGGCATTGAGTTCCCAGAAAGAAGTGACCGGTGTGTCGCCACCGTAAAAAAGTGCATCGTCGGTCAGTCTTCCTCTTGCTTCGGCAAAGAGGCTGAGGGAGGGATGGAAACGGTATTCCTGCTTCACCAGGAAGGTGAATGCAAGAGGACGTTCCTTATTCTCTGAATTGAATGCGAGTCCGGCTCCGACTCCTGCGAGGGTTCTCCACCGACGTTCGGGACGGTAGGCGGTGAAACGGTCGGAAAGGTTCCAGAGCGCTTCGGCAGTGACGAACTGCACGGTACGGTCGAAATGGGGTACTCTACTTTGTGTGGCGTGGAACTGCAGGGCCCAGAAAGGATTGAGCCATTTTCCGACAAAGACGGAAGCACGGTAGGAGGCCTGTCCGCCAAAGCCCATTGTGCTGTTCTTGATATCTTCCTGGGAAAGTCGGAATCCCCATCCTCCGCTGACTCCGAGAAAGAAGTTGCTTCCCTTTTCGGCGGTATATATATACTGTTCTCCGGCTTCCTTTTCAGGCTGTCCGGCAGCGGTGGCTGTCATGCATGTGGCAGCCAGAAGGGCTGCGGTGAAAATCTGTTTCATATTTTAAAGAATGATAATGTCCATGGGCTGTACCTCACGTGTGGTTCCGTCGGGTGCCTTGACCAGAATGGAAGTGAGGTAGAACTTGTCTCCCTTATTCAGTTTCCTTATGTGTTCTGCCTGCTGGGGCGAGAATTTCTTTCCTTTGCTTTCGAGTGTGGTAACGTTCTTATCCTGTCCGATGAAGAGGGTGGAGAAGTGTACGACAGTGAAGGGTATTTTCCCGTTCTCTCCGGAGTATGTCACCTCCAGCGCATCCATGGCAGCCAGATACTCTTTGCGGATAGGGGTTCTTCCCTTGTACCAGTAGTTCTTTCCCTGCAGGGTGTATCGGATGGCCGCTTCGGGTTCGGGTATTTCCCTGATTCTGAATTCTGTCTGTCCGGCCTCTTTCTCTCCGTCGAGGAGGGTGACACGTGCCTTTCCGGTGCGTGCGCCGGTGAGGTACCATTTCCCGTTTTTCTGTACCATCTTTCCGTTGTCGGTGTCAAGGCTGAGGGCTCCGTTCGCGTTTTGCAGGGTGAAGACCTCGAGCGGATTGTCTATTCCGGCATAGAGGATGTTCCTTTCAGCAGGTACAATCACGGCAGAGGGTGTGTCTTTTTTCTCTTCCTCCTTTTTCTGTACGGTCTGCAGAGGTTTTCTGTCCTTCAGGCTCCGGAGTGCGAGATGGGCACAGAAGAGTGCGTTTTCTTCCATTTTCTGAAGGAGGATGACGCCTCCGATGGCGGGCATAACGGAGAAGGTTTCCCTCTCCCAGGTGAACCCGTTCTCCTCTCCTGTCTGCAGGAAGGTATGGAGCAGCTGTTTCTCGTCGGGGGCGGTGAGATAGGTATCGAGGGCATTGCGCAGCGCCTCTGTCTTTTTTCTCAGTTCCTTTCCGTGATTCTGTGTGGGGGCGAGCATGACGAAGGGTACTGCCTTCATGTCTTCTGCCTTGATGAGCTTTCCCGGTGTATAGTCGTCCTTGTCCGCATTTCTGGCAATCTCTTCACGCAGTCCGGCGGTGAGTGCGGTATACTCGTCGAGAAGCTGCCGGATGCTGTCGGCCGCTGCCTTCTCCTGTGTGCACTTCTCCTGAAGTGTTCGGTTGAGCTGTGCCAGGCTTCCGTTCTGCTGCTGCGTGTGGCTGCTCAGTACGGAGAATCCCTGCATGACGTCGCTGGATACGTTGATGGCCATCATGGCGAGCAGGATGACATAGATGAGGTTGATCATCTTCTGTCTGGGTGGCAGGTTGGAAGTGGCCATTTGTTACTTCTTTTGAATGTTCATGACTTCCATGATGCGCGTATACTGGCGGTCTATGGCTTCTATCTTGTCGTTCACTTCGCGGTATGCCTGCTGTGCGTGCTGCATCTGTTCGGCCTGCTTGCGGAGTGCTTCGGTCTGTGCCTTGAGCATTTCGAGCTGGCTGACGTATTCTTTGCTGACTTTTTCGATGCTTTCGTTGAGTCTTTTCATGGACTCTTCGATCTGTACGGCAGGCTGGTGTGCCGGCTCTGCGGTGTGTCTGCTGTCGAGCTGCGGGAACACGCGTGTCCACTTGAACTCCCTTGCGGGTTCGTCGAATCCTGAGATGAAGAAGATGATAATCTCCGTGGTCATCCCGATGATGAGGAACACATCGTCGTAGGGGAAGTGTATGATCTTGAATGTGGCCCCGAGAATGACGAGGCAGGCTCCCCATGAGTATGCCATGTTAAGGAGCCGTTTTCCGCTTCTTGAACTTAGAAAGGTGGTTAGTTTATTCATTGGTTTGTAAGTTTTTTAGTTTTTAAGTTTTTGAGTTTGTAAGTTAGTCAACAAGGTATCAGGTGACGAGTTGACAAGGCAGCTATATAAGTTTGTAAGTTTTTTAGTTTTTAAGTTGGTTGGTGTTATCAAACTGACAAACTCAAGAACTAAGAAACTCATAACACCTTGTTCCCTTGTCAACTTGTTTCCTTTACTTCTGTTTTCCGAATACTCTGGCAAAGAATCCCTTCTTTTTGGGGACTTCGTAGTAGCTTTCTTCTTCGTACTTGCGCATGAGGTCTTCGTAGGAGAGTTTTTGGGTGACCATTTCGTAGATGGTTCCCCAGTCGGGCAGTCCTCCGAGGTTGCGGTCGTCGATGAAGAGGTCTGCCTTGAGCTTGCGCGAGTAGTGTCGGTTGGCTCCTTTTTCCTCTTCGGGGTAGTCGCGGTTGACGGCATAGAACTCGATGCCTCGTTCGCGGCAGAAGGCGAGTGCTTCGTCGAGCAGACGTCCTTCGCGTACGGTCCATAGAATGAGACGATGTTTGTCCTGCTGCAACCGGCGCAGGGTTTCGAAGGCAAAGGGTATTTCCCTGCCAATCTCCGGGTATTTATGTTCGACTAGTGTTCCGTCGAAATCGATGGCTATGATCATGTTGAGTTTTTTAGTTTTTTAGTTTTTAAGTTAGTTGACGAGGCGTTTGTGTAAGTTTTTTAGTTTTTTATTTAGTTGACGAGGTTTCAGTTGACGAGTTGACGAGGCTTTTTTGAGTTGACGAGGCTTGTTCTTGTTCCCTTGTCAACTTGTCCCCTTGTCAACTATCAATTGTCAACTGTCAATTGATAAAGCGTCATCGCCTGCATGAGTTTGAGGTTTCTGCGGCACATCCAGGGGAAGGTGAGGCTCCGCAGAGGGATCTGGTATTCTTCCACAATCTGATAGAAGAGGGGCCGGCTGAGCAGTTCGGGGTTGTGTGCCAGCAGGAGAAAGGCGTCTTTGCGGAAGGCATAGAAGACGGCTTTCTTGAGCTCGGGCAAGGTGCCGGCTTCGGTCTCCGTGAAGATCTGTACGGGTTGTGACAGTCCTGTCTGACGGAGGTTCCGGAGCGCCTCTTCCTGTGAAAAGCTCCCGTCTGTGTAGAGTACGATTTCTTTTTTTCCGGCTTCTTCGCGCAGGGCCTGCATGTCTTCGGGAAGAACCGATTCGGCTTTCCGGCTGATGGCTGCAAACTGCTTGCGGATCTGTGCACGGGTGACCCGTTTCACTGCAGAGAGGGTATAGAACATGTAACGGACGATGTATTTTTCTCCGCGCAGGTACGAGTCGTACAGCTCGTAATAGAAAGCTTGCATTTTCCGCATTTGCGCAAGAAGCTTTCCGGATTCTACGGGAATGAGGTCCGGCTGTTCAAATTCCACAAGGGTGGAGGAAATGAATTGCATGGCTATTGGAATTGATGTTTCGCAAGTATTTCATTCTTTTGACAAGATTGGGAGTGTGAACTTGAACACAGAATGACTTGCAAAATGTATTTTTTTGTATATTTAATTTACTAATTTTAGGGTTGTTAAAAAAAAGAAGTATATATTCTCTCTTCCTTCATAACGCTGATATAGTGCTATGAATCAATTGTTTACAACGAAAATGGAATACAGCTTCGGGGGTACTTCTGTCTAAGAGTTGCCCTCATCCCGATCGCAAAAAAGTCTTTTTTGTTACATTTTCCGCAAAGAATGTGAACGAAAGTGAATTGTCAATGAGTAAAATATTAATTTTTATACTTGTATTAAGGAAAAAGCGTATATTTGTGGCGGAAATATACTCGTGTGTTCGGCTGTGAGAGCGCACCTCTTAGACAGAGGTGCGCTTTTTTATTGTAAAATTTGATGTAGCAGCTTGCAAAGTATTATCTTTATCCCCTCAAATGATTTTGATATTAAAAACGTATGGAAAAGAAGATAAAATTTGCTCCTACCGTCATGTTGATTGACGCTTGCTATTTGAATAGAGTAGTGAACGATATGCGCCGGCATTTTTCGCCGATAGTAGGCCGTGAGTTGCCGCGTGCCGATTTGGCTGTCTTGCTGGAGTGCATGGCGCTGGATGCGGGAGTACAGACCGGAGATAATGAGATTCAGTCGATTTTTATTTATGAATCGGGGATGGGAGAGATGGACGGATGTACACCTTCGGACCTGGACAAGGAGCTGAATAATGTGGCCTTCAAGGGAGAGTTGGGTGAGGTTGCGCTTTATGCCTATCAGCCTTCGGAAATGGCTACTCATGAGGAATTGTTCCTGGAATCGCTGCAGCTGCTGAATGAATCGAAAGAGGCTGTCCGCCTGATTGTGGTACCGGATGAAGAGGGTTATGTGGAGAAGGTATATAAAAAGGTGGCTGATATGAAGGGCAAGGAGATTACCGTGCTGGGTATGAATCCGCCCCAGAAGGACTGTGCCTGCCGATTCGAAATGCTGGGCTTCGCTGTGCTTCAGGCGCTGGGTATTAGAGGGGAAGAGTTGGCGATTGGCAGTTGACAATTGATAATTGACAGTTGACAAGGTATCAGGTGACGAGTTGACGAGTTTTTTCCTTGTGCCCTTGTCTTCTGATACCTTGTTACCTAACTCATAAACTAAAATTATAATGAAATAATTTGTAATAGTTACAAAATTGTTTATTTTTGAGCACAAGTAAATTGAGTGATAAACTTTTAATACTAGCTGATTATGAAAACTAGACTTTTTGTACTATTATCGTTTGTATGGTGTTTTTCTCTGTTCGCTTTTGCGCAAGATCAGTCTTATCAGCTTTCCAGCCATATTCTGGATATTAATTCGGGATATCCGGCTGCGGGAGTAAAAATAGGCTTGTATAAACTGAATACTGATAAAGGTTGGGTATTGGTAGATGAGAAGAAAACGGATGAAAACGGAAGAATTAAGGATTTTCTTCCGGAAGGAACAGATAATAAAGGAATCTATAAGTTGACTTATCATGTAGGACCTTATTTTAAGGAGAAGAAGCAAGATAGTTTTTATCCGTTTATCGATGTGGTTTTTGAAATAAAGGATGATAATCATTATCATGTGCCTATCACTTTGTCGCCGTATGGGTATTCTACGTATAGAGGAAATTGATAATTGACAGTTGACAAGGTATCAGGTAACAAGTTGACAAGGGGACAAGTTGACAAGGGAACATGGAAAGCCTTGTCAACTCGTCAACTGATACCTCGTCAACTGAAAAAAATAAAAAACTTACACCCCCATGTCTGATTTTCGATTAAAAGTATTTTATAGTGTAGCCAAGAATCTGAGTTTTACGAAGGCTTCGCAGGAGCTGTTTGTGAGCCAGCCGGCTATTACCAAGCATATCCGTGAACTGGAAAGCCTGTATGGAGTACGGCTGTTCGACCGGCAGGGGAACAAGATTTCGCTGACCGGAGCAGGAGAGTTGCTGCTGGAGCATTGCGAGCGGATTCTGGCTGAGTACAGGAAACTGGAGTATGACATGCATCTGTTGCAGCAGGAATATGCGGGACAGTTGCGTCTGGGAGCCAGTACGACCATTGCCCAGTATGTGCTGCCGCCGGTGCTGGCACGGTTTACGGAGAAGTTCCCGAAAATGGATCTGACGCTGATGGACAGTAACTCGAGGAACATTGAGCGGGCTTTGCAGGAGCATACCATCGACCTGGGGATGGTGGAAGGAGTGTTTCGACTGCCCGACCTGAAGTATGAACCTTTCCTTTGCGACGAACTGGTGCCTGTGGTCTCTGCGGAGTCGTCGCTGGCAGTGCATGATGAGCTTTCGATGGAGGAGTTCTGCCGGGTGCCGCTGGTGCTGAGAGAAAGAGGCTCGGGTACGCTGGATGCCATTGAGATGGCACTGGCGGAGCATAACCTGAAACTGTCTGCCATGAATGTGCGGCTGCACCTGGGGAGCACGGAGAGCATCAAGTCGTTTTTGAAGTACAGCAATGCGATGGGAATTGTCTCTATACAGGCTATTGAAGAGGAGCTGAAAGAGGGTATTTTCAAGGTGGTGGATGTAGAGGGGCTGCAGGTGAAGCGGCATTTCTGCTTTGTGAAACCGCAGGGACAGGAGGAGTCGGCTGCCACCCATTTCATGCATTTCCTGAGGAACTATCTGAAGAAAAAACAGGAAGAGGGAGAAATAGGAAAAAGTCTCCTAATTGCGGAATCGTGATTCTGTAATCGGGAGACTTTTTTATTGGAGTTTCGTATACTTTATTGTCGGTTTACATGAGAGTCGGTACCAGGTATTTGGTGAGCAGATATCCTCCGCCTAACAACCAGATGTAGAGGAAGCCTGCCAGCAGGAAGGGTTTGGCACCTGCCTGTTTGAACTTGTCGATGCTGGTATCGGTACCCAGAGCGGTCATTGCCATGGTGAGCATGAAGGTGTCGATGTATTCGATGGCACCGTTCAGCGGAATGTCTTTTACGCTGTCTACTCCCAGCAGAGACTGGAGAAGGGTATTGAGGCAGATGATTCCGATGAAGCCGAATGCAAACCAGGGAATGGTGATTTTACTTTTGCCTGAAGCAACATCCGGTTCGTTGCTTTTGCGTTTTGCCAGTGCAAGACCCATGATAACCAGAACGGGAGCCAGCATCATGACACGGATCATCTTGGTGATGGTGGCATTTCCGGCAATACCCAGGGCGTCGGTAGGGTCCATGGCATTTCCGGCACCGGCTACGTGGGCTACTTCGTGGAGTGTACTTCCGGTGTAGATGGCTACACCCATGTCGCCCAGACCATCAAGAAGTCCGGCACGGTACATGACCGGATAAAGGAACATGGAGATGGTTCCGAAAATCACAACGGTAGATACGGCGATGGCAGTCTTATGACCTTCGCATTTCACTACCGGTTCGGCTCCAAGTATGGCTGCCGCACCACAGATGGCACTACCGGTAGCAGTCATCAGTGAAGTATCTTTGTCCATTTTGAGAGCACGGCCCATCCAGATACCGAAGAATATGGTGCTGGCTACGATGATTGTATCGATAACCACTGCCGGAAGACCGACTGCCGCTACTTCGGTAAGGGTAAGACGGAACCCGTAGAGTACGATACCGGCGCGAAGAATCTGTTTGGTGCAGAACTTGATACCGGGTACCCAGGTTTCGGGCAGGTGGTTGCGAAGACTGTTGGCGTACAGCATACCCAGAATGATACCGACAATAAGCGGACTGAATGACAGACTTTTTACAAACGGTATTTCAGCGATGTAGAATGCTGCGAAAGAGAATAATGCGATGAGCAGAATTCCGTGAAGAGTGTTTCCTCTGTTTCCTTTCTTAAACATGGTATAATTTTATTTGAATTGTGAATCGTTTTTCTTTTTTTCCGCTGCAAAGGTAGAGGATTCTTTCTGATAAACCTATTCAAAAATATTTATCCCTTATAACTGAAAGTAATAGTGGGCTACAACTGACAGAAGAAGGATACGAAGAAAGGTACACTCATGTCGATGAGCAGGCCGTGGAGAATGGCTACGGGGAGCATGTCGCTGCCGGAGTAGCGGGTAATCATGGGGAGTACCACGTCCATCGAGTTGACTCCGGCGGCGGAAATGGGGGCCAGCTTGCCGAAGTATTTGCACAGAAGGGGAGTGCCCAGGAGTGCCATCATCTCACGGAAGATGTTGGAGAGCAGGGCGATGGTGCCCAACTCGGTAGCCAGCTGGAGACCGAGGGAGGCTTCCTTGAACTGGGTGATGAGGATGGACGACAGGGAATAGTAGGCAAAGCCGCTGCCTACCGCCATGCAGTCGAACACGCTCCACCGTGAGAGCAGCAGACTGGCAAGGGCTGAAAACAGCAGGGTGCCGAGGATGGTGGCCAGCGGGATGAGCAGGAACTTGGGACGGAGCTGTGAGACAATGCTCTTGAGGTTCTTGCTGCATCCGATGCTGATGCCTACCTGAAGCATCAGGGCATAGAGGATGTAGAGGGTGAGATTGCCCTGCAACTTATCCAAAGGGAGCATATCGGCAATGCCAAGCAGGCAGCCGATAAGGAAGAAGACGAGTACGAGAAGACTGCCTTTCATTTTTTACCTCCTTTCGCGAAAAAGAGTTTCAGTACCATCCACGAGGCCAGGATGCTGCCGCAAGTGGCAGACACGGCAAGGATAGCCGCCTGCCAGCCGAAAGCTGCAAGATTGCCGATAATCTGTTCGTTGGAGCCGATAGAAAGGCCCAAAATGAACAGGAGCAGCAGAATGGTGCACGAGATACTTTTCTCGGTGTGCTGCAAAAAGGATATATTTCTGAAGAGGTATCCGATAGTGACACCTGTAAGCATGGTTCCTACGATAGAAAACATAATTCTTCTGTGGATTTTAACGTGAATACTGGGGCGAATTGACAGTTGGCAATTCACAATTGATAATTGAAAATTGACGATTGAAAGGTTTCCGGCGGGCGGGTTGGGCCTGCCTGACTTTCACGGATAAAAGAAAGGGAGGCGCTTATTGGAAACCGCATACCCAGTGCATGAGCGTAGTGTACCGGCCGTATACCAGGGGACGGTATAGCGGAACGGGTAAAAGATGATATGTAGATATTCTATGCATGGGCTTTATTTGTTTTGCGCTGCAAAGGTAGAGATATTTGTGTATATTTTCCAAATTTTTATTCATATTTTTATAGAAGAGTGGGCTGGCCTGCTGAATAACAAGGGGCAGTGTAAGGGGAGAAGGAGAAAAAATTCTATCTTTGTGTGCAGTTTATAAAAGAGAGAAATGATAAAGAAATTAGGATGGGTGTTTGCACTGGGAATGAGTCTCTGTGTGCAGGCACAGGAGGCGGAACAGATGGCTTTGCATTCTCCGTTTGATTTTCAGCTGTTGCTGAGTGCGAACTTCGGGGAACTGAGGCCGAATCATTTTCATAACGGACTGGATTTCAAAACACAAGGAGTGGTAGGAAAGCCTATACACTGTGTGGCAGACGGATATGTGTCGAGAGTGGCTGTTTCGCACGGAGGGTATGGACAAGCTATTTATATCACGCATCCCAACGGGTTTACCTCGGTGTACGGGCATGTGATTTCGTTTATGCCGAAGGTACAGAAATATGTGCGCGACTATCAGTACAAGAACGAGACTTTTGTGTGTAATCTGGAACTGGAACCGGGAATGTTTCCGGTGAAGGCGGGAGAGATTATAGCCATGAGCGGTAATGAAGGGGCTTCGGCCGGACCGCATCTGCATTTTGAATTGCGCCATACGGATACGCAGGAGTACATCGACCCGATGCCTTATTTCAAGGACAGACTGAAGGATACGAAGGCTCCGGTGGCGAGTCTGGTCGGTTTTTATCCGTTGCCGGGAAAAGGGGTAATCAATGGAGCCGCGAAGAAGAAACTGCTGGAAGTGGGCGCATTGAATCAGGGGGTAACCGCCTGGGGAGCTATTTATACGGGCATCAGTGCCAAGGACTATATGGACGGAACATCGAATTTCTACGGGGTGCACTCGGTGGTGCTGTATGTAGACGACAAGGAGGTGTTCCGGAGCACGACGGACCGGGTATTGCCGGACGAGAACCGGATGATTAATGGCTTTACGGATTACGAAGAGCTGATGAGAAGCCGGAGACTGATTATGCGTTCGTATATTGCACCGGGCAACCGCTTGAGACTGCTGCAGGCTGGGGCGAGCCGGGGAGTGGTGCACATTGATGAGGAAAGGAATTATCAGTTCCGCTATGTGCTGACGGATAATTTCGGAAATACACGGACGTACCGTTTTACGGTGAAGGGACGGAAACAGGAAATTCCTCCTTATGTACCGAAGGCGAACAAGATGTTGTATTGGAACAAGACGAATGTGATACAGGAGGCGGGTATGGAACTGCTGGTACCGAAAGGAATGCTGTATGACAACGCGGAACTTCAGACTGAAGTGGTAGGCGACAGTACGGGCATTTCGTTCGACTATGTGCTGGATGCGGGAAAGACTCCGCTGCACGGGTTCTGTACGCTGTCTATCGGGGTGAGACATTTGCCGGTGGCAGATACTACGAAGTATTACATTGTGCAGAAGGCCGGAAAGTGGCGTGCCTCGATGGGGGGAACGTATGAGAACGGATGGGTGAAGGCGAAGGTGCGCAGTCTGGGACGCTTTGCCATAGCTGTGGATACCATTGCGCCGAGGGTAACACCGGTGGCGCAGAATACGTGGAGAACCACACGGAACGTACGCCTGAAAGTGGGTGATGCGGAAACGGGTGTAGCCAGCTACAAGGTGTATATAGACGGAAAGTTTGTATTGTTCGGTCTGAAAAAAGGTATGCTGGTGGTGATAGACAAGGAGAAGATAAAGAAGGGAGTTCCGCATAAAGCCGAGGTGATTGTGACGGATTATTGCGGGAATGAGACGAGGAAGGTTTTTAAATTTTGAGGGAACAAGTTGACAAGTTGACAAGGGAACAAGTTGACAAGGGAACAAGGAAAGCCTCGTCAACTCGTCAACTGAAACCTTGTCACCTAACTTACAAACTAAAAAACTTACAAACTAAAAACATATGATGAAAAGATTTCTGACAGCTGTCGTACTTCTGACGGCTTGTATTGTAAACGGTTGGGCGTGTACCAACCTGATTGTCGGCAAGAAAGCTTCTGCCGACGGTTCGGTAATAGTGTCTTATTCTGCCGACTCGTATGGAATGTTCGGCTTCCTGTGCCATTATCCGGCTGCACAGCATCCGGCAGGCGCCATGAGAAGCATCTACGACTGGGATTCGGGTAAGTATCTGGGACAGATTAAGGAAGCGAAACAGACTTACAACGTGATTGGAAACATGAACGAGTTTCAGGTGACTATCGGTGAGACAACTTTCGGAGGACGTCCGGAACTGGTAGATACTACCGGAGTGATGGACTACGGAAGTCTGATTTATGTAGCGCTGCAACGTTCGCGTACAGCAAAAGAAGCGATCAAGGTGATGACCGACCTGGTGAAGGAATATGGATACTACAGCAGCGGTGAATCGTTCTCTATTGCCGACCCGAATGAAGTATGGATTATGGAAATGATCGGTAAGGGTCCGGGTATGAAAGGTGCAGTATGGGTAGCAGTGCGTATCCCTGATGACTGTATTGCAGCGCATGCCAACCAGAGCCGTATCCATAAGTTCAATATGAACGACAAGGAGAACTGTCTGTACTCTCCGGATGTGATTTCGTTTGCACGTGAAAAAGGATATTTCAATGGAGCCAACAAGGACTTCAGCTTTGCCGATGCATATTGTCCGTTGGATTTCAGCGGACTGCGTGCGTGTGAAGCTCGTGTATGGAGCTACTACAACATGTTCAGTAAAGCAACCGGCCAGGCTTATCTGTCGTATGTACAGGGAGAGAGCAGCGAGCCGATGCCATTGTATGTGAAACCGGACCGTAAGATTTCGGTACGTGATATCCAGCAGGCTATGCGCGACCATTACGAAGGTACTCCATTGGATATTACCAAAGACATGGGAGCTGGTCCGTTTAATATGCCTTACCGTCTGTCGCCGCTGACTTTCAAGGTAGATGATTCCGAATACTTTAACGAACGTCCTATTTCGACTCAGCAGAGTGCCTTTACCTTTGTAGCGCAGATGCGTGCTTCGATGCCGGATGCTATCGGTGGTGTGCTGTGGTTTGGTCTGGACGACGCGAACATGACTGTATTTACTCCGGTATACTGTAATACAGACCGTGTGCCGAATGTGTATGCGGAAGGTAATGGGGACTGTGTGACATTCTCATGGGATTCTGCTTTCTGGATTTACAACTGGGTAGCCGATATGATTCGTCCGCGTTACAGTCTGATGATTGAAGATATGCGCAATGTACAGAACGGTCTGGAAAATACATTCGAACAGGCACAGAGCGGAGTGGAAACAGCTGCCATGAAACTGTATAACGAAGATCCGGAGAAAGCAAAAGAATTCCTGACCAACTATACTCACATGACTGCACAGAGTGCTGTAGACAGTTGGAAGAAATTGGGTGAATTCCTGATTGTACGCTACAACGACGGAGCAATGAAGAAGATGAAAGACGGTAAGCTGATGCGTCCGGAAACAGGAAATACAGCTCCGCTGGTACGTCCGGGATATCCGGAAGAATTCTTGCGCGAACTGGTAAAAGCTACCGGAGACCGCTATAAGGTGAAAGAACTGAAGAAATAAGACTTCATTTCCTGTCGGGGGGAGGATACCCTGACAACTGGATAAGGAAAAGGTAAGCCTTGACGTGTGCTATCAGTGTGAATGGTAGCGATACGTAGAGGCTTACCTTTTTTTATGCTTCTTGCCGGACAAACCGTTTTTATGTTTTTCCATTGCTTCTAAACGATTTTCTGATTGTGCGTTCTGTACTGATGAGGAGAAACATGATAAGTCTTACGGAAAATGAAATAAAAGTGTGCAAGGCTTTTGTATCCGCACCGGCTGCTGATTTCCTTGATGGGCATGTTGGTCATGGTAAGTTGGGTGACGGCATACTCCATTCTTACTTCATTGATGTAAGAAGTAAGTGTTTTATGAAGGCTTTTTTTCAGTGCTCTGCCGATGTAGTCCTGACTGCGGTTGCATAGCTCGATGAAACTTTCGGTTCCCCTTATGAAGTTTTCCGGTCTTTTGAACTGTTCTATTGCATTGATGAGCCACGGGGGCATTTGTGAGTTTTCGGTAACGTGTTGCTGTTCGTTGAGAATGGTGCGGAAGATGTGTAGCATCAGACTATCCAGCTGGAGGAAGGAGTGCTTCTTTTTCATGATGGATTCTACTCGTGCCGTGAATCTGGAAATGCAGTCTTGGCGTAAATTGCAGTGATAGGGCAGCTCTTTGTCTGTCCAGAAATAAGAGTTTGAATCCGGAAAGTAACGGCTCTTGTAATAATCCAGTGTGGAAGTGTAAAATGCTACATTGACAATGGTCAGGTCGCCTTTCGGAGAGGAGAAGGTATGCAGGTCGGTGGGACGTATCATCACCACATCATATGGTTTCAGAGCGACTGTTCTTCCGTTGATGTGATGTATGCCGCTTCCACTTTCTACCCAGAAAAGTTCTGCATAATCGTGTGTGTGGAAAGATAAGTCTCCCAATCCGGATATGTTTACTCTCGATAAATGAAACTGTTCGGTGTCTTTTACGAAATCTTTTAGTAAGAATTGATTGGGTGTGTATGTGTTCATTATGCAAAACTTATAAATGAAATATCGGAATAGCGTAATAATTTTACGGTGTGGAGTAATTGTATGTCCGGCAATAAGCGGGAAAATAATTTAACTTTGCAAAAGAATAAATTTTATCCTAAAGTAATGTCTAAAATCAAGTAAAAATGGGAAAAAGGTCGATTTTGTGGTGTGTCTTTTTATTATGGATATCGGGTTGCGCACTTGCATCGAATGCAGAACGGAAAGAGTATGCAGACAGGGTGAAGGCTGCTTTTGTGAAGGGATGGGGAGCTTATATGAACTATGCGTATGGAATGGATGCTGTAAATCCGATAGCAAAGCGTGGGCATAACTGGTATGAAGAAACGTTGTTGATGACTCCGGTGGATGCATACAGTACCATGTGTCTGATGGGGTTGGAAAAAGAAAAAACAGAAGCAAGAAATCTGATTTTCGAAAGGCTGGATTTTAATAAAGATATGTATGTGCAGCAGTTTGAAATAGCAATCCGTATTGTGGGAGGACTGGTTTCTGCCTATCAGCTGGATGGAGACAAGAGGTTTCTGGACCTGGCTGTAGACCTGGGAGACAGACTGATGCCGGTATTTGATACCCCGACCGGAATTCCGTACAGAATGGTAAATCTGAAAACAGGAAAAATAGAAGGGAATGTGACCAATCCGTGTGAAGTGGGATCGATGTTGCTGGAATATGGCATGCTTAGTAAACTGACCGGCAATCCGAAATATTATAATGCGTGTAAAAAAGGAATTGTAGAAGTTTATAAGCGCAGAGGAAAAACAGGACTGCTAGGCGGTGGAATAAACTGTGATACGGGAGAGTGGACGGATACAAAGGCACATATCCGGGGAGGAATCGATGCTTTTTACGAATATCTTCTGAAAGGTTATATTCTGTTTGGAGATCAGGACCTGAAGGCTATGTGGGAACAGTCGCTGAGTTCTGTCAATAAGTATCTGGAGGAGAATACGGACAATGGTTATTGGATAGGTGAAGCGGATATGAATACGGGAGAAAGGACTGCTACCGTGTTTGGTGCCCTGGATTGTTTCTGGAACGGATGTCTGGTGCTGGAAGGAGAACTGGAGCGGGCAAAGAAATTGCAGGAGTCTATCTATAAGATGTGGACTCTGTATGGAATAGAACCTGAGTCGATAAATTATAAAACAATGGAGGTCTTGTCTCCTTATTATATGATCAGGCCGGAAGCTATTGAGGCTACATATTATGTATGGAAGGCTACCGGAGATGAGAAATATTATGAAATGGGTAAGGTGATGTTTGAATCGATAGAGAAATATTGTCAGGTGGAGAATGGATATGTACAGCTGAAAGATGTGAGAACCAAGGAGACATGGGATACTTTGGAGAGCTTCTTCTTTGCGGAAACAATGAAATATTGCTATCTGTTTTTTGCTCCCGAATCGGTATTCAGCTTTAAGAATTATGTGCTCAATACGGAAGCTCATCCGCTGAAAAATACATGGGATAAAGATTGGAAAGGGGATTATAAGATGAAATAAACAGACATTTGTCTTTGGACGATACGGAAATTGAGGAAGCAGTACTTAAAATCCATAGGTAAACCTGGATTGTTGTCGTAGTTTGCCATGTGTATTTAAGTGCTGCTTCCTTTCTTTTTATGTAGATGGGGTTTCTTATAGGATATTGGGGAAGAAGGATACCAAAAATAGGGTGAATAAATACATTATTTATGGGGATATACAATTTTTAACAATCACGTATATTTGCAATACATCATAAATGAGACAGTTATGAAGAAAATTTATGCACTTGCTTTAGGACTTTTGCTGGCTGGGGTTCCCCAGACCGGTTCGGCACAGTTCTTTAAAAAACTTGGGGAAGTATTGAATGAAGTAGATAAAGCCTTGGGAGAGGATACTTCAAAGAAAGAAAATGCTTCTGAAACTGCAGCTGCTGGAGCAAAGACCAGTACAAATACGGCTTCGAACGGGCAGATTCACCAAGGTAACTATCACAAGAATAACCTGAAATCGGTATCGCCGCGCAGAACATCGGCTACCAAGCTGGTTTCGTATGATGGAGATACTCCTAGAGTAGGTGCCTTCTCCGACGGGTTGGCTTATGTCCATATTGGTGGAACGAAAGGCGGATATTTTATGGATGCACAGGGAAATAAAGTATTCGATTACCATAATGGGAATTTAGTTGGTCTGCCTGCCTTCTCATCCGGACGTTTTATTTATTGTGCAAAGATGAATGAGATTACTTTGGTGGATACCAAAGGACAGGTTGTGAAAAAAATTCCGAGAGTCTTGTCGTATACACAGTTTGTGGATGGAGTGGCTACTTTGAAAGTTGATGTTCCGGCCAAACCTTTCTCAAAAACCTATGTGATGCATATCAATACCAACGGAGATTTTATATTCAAGAACCTGAATTGTGAGGCAGGACTGGAAAATCTGAAACCCGCATCACCGTTGCGTGAAAACCGTGCAGCCGTGTACAATTATCCGGCAAAACGTTGGGCATACCGTGATGCTAACGGTAAGGTTGTAATTGCTCCTAAGTTTACAGAGGCCAAGGATTTCAGTGACGGACTGGCACTGGTAGCTGTAAAGGATGATAACGGTACGCAGAAATGGGGATACATTGATACTACCGGAGTTTTTGTGATTGCTCCGAAGTATACCAAGCTTCCGGGATCGTTCTCCGACGGACTGGCACCGGTGGTAAACAAAGAACGTAAATGTTTCTTTATCGATAAGACCGGAAATATCGTATCGAAAGCGTACGATCTGGTGACAGAGTTCCATAACGGATATGCGATAGTGGAAGAATATGGAAAGCCTACACAGGTAATCAATACGAAGTTTGAGACAGTGGCATATATTCCATACATGCGTAATTTCAGTTATCCGTTCCCTTGTGACGGTACGGAAGCTACAAGCGATTTTATCTGGAAAGGTGAGGACGTGTATTTTGGAGAGGCACTGGTTACCTCATTGGGAGATATGGTACTGTATCCGGTAGATGTGCCGTTTGAGGAGGGATATGCTCCATGTAACATGAGAACTTTCCAAAGTACCGATGATAAGGAACATACAGGCTTGATTAACCGCCAGGGTGAGTTTGTGGTAGAATTTGTACCGAATGAATTTTAAAAGATGTATTTTCCAAGTATATTAAAAAAGTAAGAAAGCTATGAAAAAATTAGGAATGATATTAACTTTGGTAGGTGGCTTGTGGCTGATGGCTGCATGTTCATCGGATAATACTCCTACAGGTGTAGTGGAAAAAGCATTGAAAGGTTTGATATCCGGAGATGTAAGAGCCTATACTTCCAAAATGATTTTTGACGAAGATGCTGAGCCGGAAAAGGAGAAAGAAGCTCAGGAAGACTTTGCAAAAATGATGGAAAAAGAACTGGCCAAACAGGAAGAAAAGGAGAAAGTAACCGATTTTGAAATCATAAAAGAAGAATTGAGCAAAACCGGTACTTATGCCAGAGTGACTTATAAAGATGTGCTTGCCGATGGAAAAGAAGCAGAACACAGTATTTACCTGATAAAGGATAAAGAAGGAGCATGGAGAATTCTTCTTTTCGGATCGGATAAGATGTTGGACGAATGAGTACAATTTGATGTTTCATAAATATAGATTCCTTCTTGTTGGGAAATAAGAGGTATTCATCTGTTTTTTTATTTTTTGCATGTATCCGCGCTTGGGAAGTTTATTTCTGAAGCGCGGATTTTTTATGCTTGTTTGCCTGATGGAAAAGCAATAAAGCTATCTTTTTTATCTGTGTTGTTGCTTCTTGTGAAAAAATGAGACGAATATAAGACTTTTACTGGTACTTTGTTATAAATCGTAAGTCTGGCTTTTTGTGTATACTTGAAAATATGTTTAATAACTTGTTTTCTGGTGTATTTATGAAGTGATAAATATACATTTCTCTCTTTTATGTAATAATTTGAAGCCTTATTTTTCTTTTAATTAGTAATAAAAACACCCTATTAATAATCATATCGTTTATATAAAAGATTTATTTGCTGGTTTGTTTGTGGAATTCGGGGATAAATTCTAACTTTGCGGCCGTTTTCAGAATAGGTAATAGTTGTAATTTGAAAGTGAAGTATGAAAATTATTTGGTCTATCCGTTCATTTAATTTTACTAATGTGCCATAGGGACACTTTTAATATGTGTTTATAGGTATTTAGTGTCAATTTAAAACTGTTTTTTCTTATGTTTACTTTCATTTCAATTATGGCATTTGGAGTATTGCTTGGATATCCGTTACGCCATCAGAATAAAATTCATAAATTAGATTCTTTGATTCATGGAGTAGTATGTTTGCTGCTTTTTCTGCTTGGGCTGTCTATTGGCTTGAATAAAATGATCGTAGAAAACTTCAGCTATTTCTGTGGTCAGGCGGCAGTGATTGCCTCTTTAAGTGTTTTGGGAAGCATGCTGGCTTCTCTGGCTGTGTATCATCTTTTTTTCAGGAAAGGAGCTCATCATGAAAAGTAGTCTGATTACATTGGCTTTTTTTCTGTCAGGATGCCTGTTGGGCGTATGCTATATGGTCGATTTTGATGTACACTCGGCTTCTGTTTATGTACTTTATGTACTGATGCTTTTATTGGGCATAAACTTGGGTAGCAATGCAAATCTGAAAAACTATATCCGGTCTTTAAATTTAAAGACATTGTTGGTTCCGCTGGCTACAGTAGGAGGAACTCTGCTGTTTTCTGCCATCGGAGGTTTTATCTTGAGCCGTTGGACTTCGTTCGAGTGTATGGCAGTGGGAAGTGGTTTTGCTTATTACTCCCTGTCGTCTATTCTGATTACGGAAATAAAGTCGGCTTCCATAGGGGTACAGTTGGCTACCGAATTGGGAACCATTGCCTTATTGGCCAATATTTTCCGTGAGATGACTGCCCTTATCGGTGCTCCACTGTTTCGCAAATACTTTGGTGAGCTGGCACCTATTTCAGCAGCCGGTATCGGTTCGTCTGATGTTTCTCTCGCTGCTATAGCTCGTTGCTCGGGACAAGACGCAATACCGGTGGCTATTGTGCATGGTATTCTGATTAATATCAGTATGCCGTTCTTTGTGTCGATGTTCTGCCGGATGTAAAAACTGGTAGTTGATTATAATGAAAATGTGAGCCTGTATGTGTTTACGTGCAGGCTCACATTTTTTTGTTGTCTGGGGGTGTGATGAAAGGATTAAACACGATATAAGAAATATAGGAGCGGTAAATAGTAGTTATAGCCAAGAAGAATCTTCTGTTTCTTTGTTTGACTCTGAATATTTATTTAGTTATTGGCTCTTGGAGGATAGAACTGTACCTTGTAGAGCTAATATGGTTGAAAATGAGATATATAATGCTGTCCTATGTGTCGTCATGATACGTAGACCTATACTTTATTCCCTTAAATGGTTTTTTTAAATTCATTATTTATAGGGATAAATGCAATAAAGGTATTGGGTATTTTTGAAAGTAGAAACAAGGTTGAGTTTTTTTTACAATCTTGTTTCTGAATTATCATACTTTTTTCAGTGTATCTATCTAACTATGATGAATCATATGAAAGCACATATATTACATAATACGGCTAAACAATTATTATTGGATTTATTGAAAAATGATACCCTGTTGAAAGATCAGGATATCATGGTCAGGATAGAGGAAATAGTAAACTCATGTAAAGAAAAAGAAAATATACATCCTTTGAAGTTTAGTCCGGTAGTGATAGACGACGATTGTAATATTGTATTTCCTGTATTCAGTGATACTCCGTTGAAAATGCAATACTTATGGAAGACAATTTATATTTTTCTTCTTTTAAAAAAAGATGGGGTGAATTTTAGTAAGCTCTCTTTTTATAGGGATGATTTGTATCAGATCTATCAGTTGGTGTCTAAAGAAAAGAATATGGATGCCCGGAAAATAAATAAAACATTAGAAAGGTTATCCTCCAAAGGCTCTAATGTCCCCCATGAAATTTGTTCCCGTATTCGCAGCATCTTGAAGAAAGTGGTGCCGGAAGATGTTTTTCCAAACTATGATATTGTAGTAAAGCGTGGGGGAGTACATATTGTGTTGCTTGATCGGGCTTTACTGATTGTTAATAATGAGAAACTGTCTGTGTTTCGGGATTGATAGTGAGGAAGTTGTTGAAACAAGGTTTGTGAATTTAATTTATCCTTGTTTTCAAAATGATGATATCGTATTTTCCTTTCCTTTGTGAAAGTAATTTTGATTATGAAATATTTTTTAAGTAAAAATTAAATAAGGAAAAAGAATATGGGAGTTTTGTTTACAATTATATTTCATTCTATCGGAAATTTATTTTGGGGGATTTTGCTCACGTTGTTAGGAATTTTTCTGTTGTATTTTTTGATTCGTTCCTGGTTTGTCCATCGTACGTTTACACCACTCAGCTTTATAGTGGGAGGAATTCTGTTTCTATTCTTGGCTTTTCAGTCGGTACTCCTTTGTGGAGCGATTACTATCAAGTCTTATAGTGAGGACGTAAAAAGAGCTATAGATGTATGGGTGCAGGATATTCCGGAAAGTGTTCAGTTTACCCAGCAGGATAGTCAGGTAATTCTTGACAACATTTCTGAAGAATGGCCTTTAGTAGGATATTTTGTGAATATGGCTGACTTTTCGGGGCATACTTCTGCTAATATTGCTGAAGCGATGACTGATGAACTTTGCTCTTACATGAATTGGTTTATATTTCGTCGGGTAGCTTGGAGTGTATTGTTTGTACTATTGGGAACTGCAGGGGTTATTTGGTCGATGGATTATGAACAGCAACGCAGTAGCGGAAGGCGTTGTACTAGCAGAGGAAGTTATGGAGGAGGAAGAACTACCCGAAGAAAACGTTATGATGATTAATTTTATAATAAGATAAATTATGGCAAATCACTTAGTAATAGGTTTAGGGGGAACTGGAGGTTCTGTTTTGCGTGCCTTGCGTAAACGTATTTATGAAGAATTTCGTTCGAACGAACCTGCCGGTAAGGCTAATATTGAATACTTGTATGTAGATTCAAGTCTGGCTGATTTGAATGATGAGGAAAGTTGGCAAACACTTGGTGTTTCAGTACAGCTCGCTCCTGCACAGCGTTTATCTATCAATGGAATAGGAGCAGGAGTTTTGTCTAATCTGGATCAGTATCCGGGTATAAATGCTTTCATTAACCGCCAGGATGAATCAATGTTGAAAGAAGGAATCGGTGCAATCATTAGTGAAGGTATTGGTGGTCAGCGTCGTCGTTTTGGTCGTATGTTGATAGCTAATAACATGTGTGGACTTCCTCAAAATACTTTTGTAGGTCAAGTACATGCACGTGTAAGAGCCTTGAAAGAAAAGGAGGATATTGATGATGTAACTTTTCATATTTGTGCCGGCTTGGGAGGTGGTACCGGCTCTGGCTCCATAGTGGATGCCGTGACTCAAATCCGTAATGAATTCCAGCGTACGGGTGATGACCGTTCGAAATTTAAAATTCAGCTTTATCTGTATGTCCCGGAAAAAATTATCCAGATTCCTGGCGGAGAAGATGCCAATCGCTATTATCAACCTAACGGATATGCTGCTTTGTTGGAGTTGAATGCGATGTCTGTACGTCGCTATTTCCCAACGGATGTAAAAGGGAATACCGATGAATATGGTAATGTACGCCGTTTGCTGAAAGATCAAGACGCTTTCGATATGGCGTATCTGTATACTAATGTAAATGAATCGGGTAGAGAGGTAAATATCCATAAAGTATTGCCTAATATCGTGGGTGACTTCCTGTTTCAGAAAATCGTTGTTTCTTCTATCGGAAGCAAGGGAAATATGGAGCGCCTGAGCATGTGTGAAAATAACGGTTTGCTCCCTGAAGAAAATGAAGCGAAGGAACCGGTACATAGTCGTAAATTTATGACATTCGGGGTGAAACGTATCGAATATCCCGAAACTGAGGTTGTGGAATACGGTGCTTATTATTTTGCCCGTCAGGCTTCTATGCAGATGCTTTATGGCTTGTGGGATGAAGCCCGAGGATATATGGAATGTACAGAAGATTCTGTAGGGAAGAGTTTTGTTCATGATGTGGAAAAAGCATCGGAACTGGAAGCAAATCTGCTGACAGATGATTATCTGATGCTGAGCAAACCACTTCCTTCTATTGAAAAGCATGTAACTAACTGGAAGCCTATTGTATCGGGATGGGAATTTTATATCGACCGTTACAAACAAGATGTACAGGCAGAATGCCAGAAGAAAGAATGGTATGAAGAGTTCAACCAGCTTTGCGAGAAGTTCTTTGATTCCATGTATCGCGGCTGTGGAGTGAAGAAGTTCTATTTTGATTATGAAAGTCAGATTCCTGGTTTTGCTGAAGAAATTTGCCGTCGGATTGAAAATAACCTGTTTGCACAGTGGAAGAATGGTACAATGTCAATGCTTGAAATCCATAAGTATCTGACTGTCTTGCTAGGTAAGTGTGCAGAACGTATTGAAGGTTACAAGCAGAAAATTACCAAACGTACAGCCTATCTGAATGAAGATCTTGCCAATGAATTGGAAGATATTCGCAGAGATTGGAATAATATCGGCTGGCTGAAAGATGCCATTACAAATGCATCTACCAAAACATTTGGCCGTTTTGCCGATGCCAAGCGCGAGCAGATGACCTTGATGACAAGTGTATATGGCTATGGTTATGCTGTAAAACTGATGTCGGAGGTTATGAATCAGCTTACGCTGCTCAAAGTGAATAGTGTGGAACCTTTGATGCGTGTATTGGGCGAATTTAATGAATTAATGAAGCGTCAGGCAGAGGATAAGTGTAAACTGAGTGATGCGGAATCAAGCAATATGCGTGGGGAGGTTGTAAAAGAATACGACCCGAAGTTAGTTCGTGATGTGGTACAAGGATTCCTTAAAAATCAGACGAACCAGAAAGCATATGCTGATAGTTTGCGTGCTGGAATTGTAGAATCTATCGGTACTTCAAACGAATGCTTCAGTTCACTGAGTAAGAAAATCAATGTCGGAACATTGATGGAAATTACTTTGAAGAATTGTATAGAGAATGCACATAAGGAAATGGATGATTATTCGAAGAAAAATCCTAACCAGCGTTTGGTAGATGTCAATATCTTGGATAAACTACGTTCTACTGTGTGCAGTACTCCTGATAACCGTAAACGTTTTGTAAAAGAACTTTATAATGCGGCTCAAAGCTTCTTGCCTTTCAATGGCTCTGAAGAAGGCAAAGGTAGTCCGGAAACAGCTGCAAACCACAGAAAACTTATTCAGATTTCTCTTCCTCTTTACGAGGACGACGATACTTTCCGTAATGATTTTATTAAAGATTTTGGGGAAAGTGGTACAATTCAGTTCGACAAGGACGACGATGTATCAGTCAACTTTAAGACTAATCAGATTGTGGTGGTTACTGCCCATAGTGGATTCCCTTTGCGTTATGTAGACAATGTAAGAGTGTTGAAGGAAAAATATGATGTATTGACTCGTAGCGATGTAAACCGTATGGTTGTTCATACAGAAAGCTTCTCGAAACCATTGCCTAATTTGTTTGGTGAAAGTGCAGAGGAAGCTAAGAAGAGATTGATGCCTATTGTTTTGCTTGCTTATACACTGGACGGTCTTATTGTAGATCGTGAAGATGTGGAAACTGGAGAAGTAACGAAATGTTTTGCCGGTGAGAAAAATAAAATGGGTCGTGTAAGTCGTTGGATTCCTGTAGGTACTGATATGGTAAATACATTGAATGAATTGTGTAAAATGAATAGGGCTGTGGATGCGGCTTCTTTGAAAAAAGCTGTATCTGAAGAGTTGGAAGCCAACTACAAACACCGCGAAAAGAAGGATAAACTGATGCTGAAGATGGGTGAAACATTGGATAATGTATTGTTACCATTGTTGGGACAGAACGAAAATAATCCAGTATATGTAGCCTTTAATAAAGCAGCAGAAAAATTATGTGACGACGATTTGAAAATAGATTAAACAGAAGAACCTTGTGTCTGTAGGTCTCTTGTTCTTAGAAAAAGAGGAACAGAGACTTACAGACTGATGATTTTTAAACCAATAAAAAATAAAGATATGGCAAAGAAAGTAGGAATCTGTAAAAATATTGATTGTGACAACTATAACCAAGAGATAGAGGTCGCTTCGGGAGCGGAATTTGAATGTCCTCTCTGTCATCAGACTTTGAAAGAAAAAGCAGGAGGGAAAAAAGTAAATCCAGGAAATAATAAATTACCTTTGATAATAGCAGTTGGGGTAGTAGTGCTTGGCCTTGTAGGAGGAGGTATTTACTGGGGATTGAACCGTGGAAAAGGAGATAGTAACACAGATTTTATTAAGGATTCAACTGCAGTAGATACAGTTGTAGTAGATTCTGCCGCAGTAGACACTACAGTAAAAAGACCGGAAGATACCGGAAAATCGGGAGGAAAAGATGAATCGAAAGGTGGGGTAAGAAAAGGTACAGTAAACCTGCCTTATGGTAGTTATACAGGCGATCTGAAAAACGGAAAGCCTCATGGTTATGGAACGATTACTTATACCGTTAGTCATCGGATTGTACCTTCTAAAGATTTTGTGGCAAATCCGGGAGATACTTTTGAAGGTGAATTCCGAGATGGACAAATCAGTGGAATCGGTTATTGGAAACACGACGGTAATACAACAGCTATAAAATTATGATAAAACGTACTATCATAATAATTTTGACGGTAGTAGCATTCATGTCTTCTATGGATGCTGCTCCGTTATTCCGAACACGTTGTCTGGAAACATTGGCAAAAGCCATGAAGATGGATTTTTCATCAGATATGGGTATCAATGTGGATAATGATTCTACTTGGCAATTCAAAGGTCGGGTGTTGCGTGTACGTACGAATCATTATGGGGATATTTCACACATCGGATATAAATTATTTGATAGTAGTTGGGCTAGTCACTATGAAGCCCGTCCTTTGCTGGATTTTATAGAGCGTTACGCTTTGGAGCAAGATGTAAAAATAGAGGGAATAGATAAAGCAGAAGCAGCCAGTCGGAAAAATGTGACTTTTTTACAAGGAGATGCTTCACTTCTGAAAAAAATTACATCAGAAAAAATGCTCCGAATAAAGGAAGTGGAACGTAGATATTATTGTGTAGAGTGGGGGGAAGATAGCTTAAGGATAAAGATGAATGTTCCTGCTGATTATCAGGTGTTAGTGGGGGCGAATGCAATAGAACTTGAAGCCATTTTTGAGCGTGATTTAAAGAGAACTTCGTCACTTTTATTTTCGAATAAATTGCCGGAAAATTGGAAGAAGGGAAGTTTTTCTTACTCAGAACAGTTTTGTATAGTCAGTAACGGGTGCTATTTGAGCGATGAAATTCGTTCGGATTTGTATTTGAATAAGAAGAAGGACAACGGTCAGGAATATGTTGTATTGATAGATAAAGCAAAACCTCTGCAAAGTATTACCAACATACTTCTTACTGGGTGTATGAATAAAGATATTCCGATGATGCTGACTATTGACAAGTATGGGTATTCTAAGGTCAAACTTGAAGTCTCTTTACAGCAAGTGTTGAGATTTTTCTTTCAAGATGGATGTAGTCCTTATTTGGGAATTAAGACATATGATGGTACGGTTTTGACTGCTACTCTTTTTGCATTGAACAGTAAAATGGGATATAATCATATGCTTTCTTTAGAAGTACCAATGAGTATTCTTTTGGAAGAAACTGGGACAATAAAGGGAGAAGTGTATGTGTATACTCCTTTACAGAATATTACAGAGAAATTTTTTACTAACGATATAAGATCAAATAAGCCGTGAAGAAAACATTTTTGACATCAGTAGTTCTGTCTGCTTTTACATTATTTCCTTTGTTTGCGCAGCAAAATGATAATACAGATGAAATCAAAAAGCAGATAAATAAAATAAAAAAGAATAATCAGTATATCTATGCGGAGTCTACTGCACCTACTGAAACAGATGCAAGAAACTATGCAGAGGAAAAACTGTATGAAGAAGTAAATGCTTGGGTAGAAACCCAGCGTAAGTTGAAGAAAAGTAGCAATTTGGTTGTAAATAATAAAAAAGAATTGTGGACTATTTTGGAAATGCCCCGTGGTAGCAATATGTTTCGGTCTTTTATTTATGTGAAAAAAAATGATATTCTTCCAGTAGAAAATTCCACAGTGATTACAAACACAAATATTCCTGTGGTAGAAGAAAAAATAAAAGAAGAGCTTCCTGTAGTCATAAATAAGTTGGCATCCTATACTAAATATGCAGATATAGTGGAAGAAATTAAGAAAATGAAGGAGAATGGGCAGATTAAGGAATATGCCCGTTATGCTTCTTTGAATAATCCGGATGTGTGTTATCTGATAATCTATAACAGAGATGCTAAAATTGAAGCAATTCTTACACCCGGCAAAGAACGGCGTAACATTAAGACTAATAAGCCTGATGGAGTAAAGAACTATAGTGGATGTGGTGCAATTGGAATTGAATTATAAATTAATAAAAGAACAGACGATGAAAACAAAATTACGGTATATCATGCTGGCATTTGTATGCCTGTTGTCTTTAGGATATATAAAAGCAACTGTTACAGTGACATTGACTGTAGATGAGATGGTAGAACGTCCTGTAGCTTTGGATCGTGCAGCTTTTAATTTGGGAACTTTGCTTACAGAAATTAATCGAGCACAAGCTGCCGGCAGTATTCTGACTACCAAACACCTGGAAATGGATGATTTTTCTTTGAAATCGCTCTTGCGCTTGTGGGCAGTGACTCCTTTTTATTGCGATGATGAAGAAGTGGTAGAGCGTTGTTGGGTTTTTAAGGATGGTACAATGATGGTAAGCCATATTCCTTTGATTATTACTCCAGAAGGTGAGGACTTTGGTACCGGTACCTATCAGGAAGCTGTGGTTGAGTTTAATTCACAAGGAAAGATTACTGATTTTCGTTTGGCATTGGATGCACATATGTCGGAAAGTATGGAACGTTGTGGCAGTGTAGTAGAGAAGGAAAAGCAGATGGTTATTATGCAATACATTGAGCGTTTCCGTACGGCATATAATCAGCGTGATATTGATTTTATCAATCAGATCTTTAGTGATGATGCTGTTATTATTACAGGAAAGGTGATTACCTTACGAAAAAGTAGTGATATGGGAGGATTAAGCCATAAGGTAGAATATTCTAAACAGTCAAAAGAGCAATATATCCGTAATCTGAGAAGGGCATTTATGCGTAATAAATGGATTAATGTGAAATTCAGTGAAATCGGTGAAAATGGAGAAGAAGGTGGTTGTGCAGGAATTACACGTTCTAAAATTAATCCATCTATGTATGGAGTACGTCTGAGACAGGAATGGACATCGAGTACGTATAGCGACCAGGGATATTTATTTCTGCTTTGGGAGTTTCCTGAAGATGGAGGAAATCCTGTTATCCATGTACGTACCTGGCAGCCAGAATGGGTAGGTGGAAAGAAGCAGAAACCCAATGATGATATATCTACTTTAGGTGGTTTTGATTTATAATCAAATATATGTTGGACTGAAACTGAAATCGTTATGAAGTATGTTTTTTGTGTGTTGTTCTTGATTGGTCTTTTATTTCCTCTTGCAGGACAGGCACAGTATATCTCTTGCGTGCGTGATGAAGGAGCAGACCGAATAGAAAATCTGAATGGGGACAAAGGATATTTGTTATTGGCTAAACGGAATGACTTGGTAGTAGTGGTAACAAACGCCAGAAAGTATGAGGTATATCCTAGTCCAGAAAGACCGGACGGATATTATGAATATCGTATCATAGTAGATGCAGATGAAACCTTTCAACCCAAAGTAGAGGTCAGCAAAAGAGGAAGTGTCTATAAAACCGATTTTTTGGAAACAGTAAAATCAGATTTTTTGATTGCTTTTCGCTTGGAAGAAGTGATGATACCTATTCGTATGGATGCACAGGAATCTGTACAGAATGTACATTTTAATGAAACAGAAGCTGCATTAGAGTTTACTTCTTCTATTAAAGGGCTGCAGGTACATTGTCATCCAGACCTGAAAGCCGTGATTACATCAAAAAAGCATGATAAAGATGTGAATATTACAATTATTACGGTCACATTTCCATTAGATGTGATTAGACGGGCAAAGGAGAGAGTAGAAGAGGCAAATAAGGCTTTTGTAGCACAGGATGTGAAAATCAATGAAGCAAAAGAACAACTGCCCGACGCAGAATGGGATACTTTGGATGTATTGGATTTGAGAAGAGCGCAGCGTGAATCGGAATTACAGGAATTGACTGCGGTAGATGTTTTTGCAGAAGGAACAAACCATCTTCCAATATCAGTGGCAGATTTGGGCCCTCGTGACAAGAAATGCTATGTAGTACTTCCTTTGGTTATAGAAAAGAACATTTTTGTGACCGAATGTAGTCAGTTTATGGATTTGGGAACTCAATTGTTTAATAACCGTAAATATAAAGAAGCACGTGATGCTTACGAAAGTGCATTTAAGGCAGAAGATGTAGTACCAAATATGCGTATGGCAATTCGTGAATCTATTGGTCAGTGTGACAGCTGTATGTTATATGATGATTTGGCAGCCAGAACATATAAGAAAATATTGGAGTTAAAAAAGGAGGGAACAGCTACTCAAGAAGAAGTTTCGAATTATGCATCTGCCTTGATCGACTTTTTTTCGAAGATAAATAACTATAATCCTTGTGATTATTATCGTCGTCAGATTGATAATCTGCAGAAACAGTTGAATCGTTTGCCTTTGAAGATAAAGTTCCGAGTAGTTGAGTGGAAAACATTGAATGAGGGAGATTACATACCTGGAGTTGAGTTTTGGGCTTATCATGGAGATACTCCTATTTCTTCAAATATGTTTTCTACAGATAAAAAATTTCAAAAGGTGTTAGAGAAGAATGGAACCTCTTTTCAGCAGATTGGAGTTACAGATGAGAATGGGATTGTAGAATTGGAACTGGATAGAGAGAAACTTCCAAAAGGTTTTTTATTCCGTCCGGATAAAGAAAAGAATATAAAAATAAAGTATATGACGATGGAGGAGTTGATGAGACAGGCTCGTGGTACATTTATGGAGAAGCAATTTCGATTGAAGATGTTTGTTAAGTAAGAAAATATTACTGAAATATTTGTAGGCTATTGGAATAGATAGAATTTTAATTTATATAATTATGAAAAGAGGTTATTTAAGAATTGCAGTGATTACAGTGTTGATGTCTATGTTTGCAACCAATGTATCTGCACAATTTTGGAAGAAATTAGAGTCCGCTGTTTCAAAGGTAGAAGATGCATCTAAAAAAGTTGATGATGTAACAAGGCAAGTAGATGATGTAAGCAAACAGTTGTCTCCTGGAGATGAAGAAAATGGGGAACAGGCAAAAGACAGTATTTCTGCTGAGGATTTTTTGAAAAATGTACCTTACTATACAGTAAAAAAAGTGATAGAAACTGATGCGGAAGGAAATCCTGTCAAGAACGAAGATGGAACAATAAAGTATACATTTCAACTGATTGATAAAGACGGTAATGTAGGAGATCGTAATACTGCTAAAAAGCATTTGAATTCTGCTTTGAAGTCAGGAGCTATTATTTTAGCAAAAGTTGGAGGAGGTGCGGCCGCTGGAGCTTTAATAGGAAAAAAAGTGGGAAAATCGAAGAAAAATGCCTGGATTGGTGCTGGAATAGGTGCCGCTGTGGGTCTGATAGGATCGGCCGGTGATATTAAGAAAGTAAAAGAACAGGTTAAGTTATTGAAAGAGTGTAAAAGAACACTGAGCTTGTATGAAAAGACTTTTACAGAAGAAGGTACTCCTATTGATGCTACAGTTGATTTAACTAATGTTGATGGTTTTAATTTTATGGCATGCGAGGAAATATCCAAAACGTCTGAAGATATAAAGAAAGAATTGTTGGCTTCTAAACAAGCTGGTGATGCAATGGGAAATGAATCTTTAGAGGATGTAGAAATACCAGATGATTTATTGGGATAAGATGCAATAAAAGATTATTAACAGTTATTGGATGCGCTATCTAAAGAAAATATAGATAGAAGTTTTTATAGTGGCTGAAGTCGTAGATTTCAGCCACTATTTTATTTTCTGTTGTTTTACACCGGGAACTGTATATGCAATATCGTTCCTTTTCCGGGTTGGGATTCTATTTGGAAAGTACCTTGAAGCTGGTGGATACGCTCTTTTATGCTTCGGAGTCCTAATCCGGATTCCAGTTCATTTTCCTCTACCTGAGTGACGTTAAAGCCTATTCCATCGTCTTCGAAAATAATTTCAATTTGTCCGTCTTGCCGGCTGGTGGTAAGATACATGTGTTGTGCATGTGCATGCTTGATGGTATTGGAAACAGCTTCCTGTATGATGCGGTATACTTCCAGAATCTTTTCGGGAAGAAGAATGACACTCTTTACTTCCGGTGAAATATAGGAACTTATTTGAGGACTTCCCAATAAATTCAGTTTCTCGGTATATAGCAAAAGCATATCGTACAAGCTGATGTGCTCAAATTGAGGTGTAGACAACTGATGGGAAAGGTTACGTACATTTTCGCGTATTTGAGTAAGCTGTTCTGACAGTTGCTTCTGTTCGGATTGGTTTATCTGCATGTGAATAGAAAGAAGTTCATTGCAGATTCCGTCGTGCAACTCCTTGGATATACGGTTGTTGCTGTCTTCCAATCCCTTGAGATATTGTTCTGTCATTTTTTTACTCATTTCACTGGCCAAAAGGCGGCTTTGGCTCTCCTTCTCCCTTATTTTGAATTCGAGTTCCGTCTGCTTCAGGCGGAAGGCAATTCTGCGCTTGCGCATATGAATAATCAGGAGGGCAGACATCAGTATGAAAATAGCCAGAATAATGATAATGGTATAAATACGGGCCTGATAAGTAGCCTTTTCGATGGCTCTCTTTTCATTCAGCTGACTTATTTCCAGGTCTTTCTCCTGCATTTTCAGTTCCGCTTCGAAACTTGCCAGACGTTTGTGATATTTCCCTTTCTGCAAGTCCAGTTCTTTTTCATAAGCTTCGTGTGCAAGTTGGGCCGACAAGAGCGGATTGTTTTTCTTGGCCTCTATTTCGGATAGCAATAGCAACGATTTGGGCAGCATGATGTTAAGTGAATCATTCTGCCGGTAGAAATTGATTGCTTCGGTGGTGTAGGTATAAGCTTGTTCCGGTGAGTTGCTGTCGTGCAGAAGCGCATAGCCGTACAGATAATTGAAGTTGGCTTGATAATGAGGATTTCTTGACTGTTCCCGATAGGATAATGCTTTCCGATAATATTGCAGCCCTTCTTTCGGCGATCCCAAATCACGGAATATACGTCCGCATTGCGTATAGAGATAAAATTTCAATCCCCCCGGAGTCTGTTCGTTGATGCTTTGTTCTGCCAGCAAGAAGGTATCACGTGCATTTTCCAGATGATGAGCATTGGTAAGCAGAATACCGTGATTGCAAAGCAAGACAATCCGGTTGATACGCGATTCCATGGAAAGGCTGTCTAAAACGGGGTAATCAAATTGTTTACGTGAAATCTGTACTGCTTTTTCGGTTTCCTCTATCTCGTTGTACAGAATGGAAATATTGGAGATGATGATAGAAGCCAACCGGTAATCTTTTCTGATTTCGGCTATTTTAAGAGATTGCTGATAGGAATTGATGGCTTTGTCGAGCATGAATAAACGCCGGTAGATGGCTCCTTCCAGATTGTAGGCTTCCGAAAGTATATCAGACATGTTGAGGATAGAAGCCTGTTCGATGGCCTTTTTTACTATTTCTACGGCTTCTTGATTGTTATTTCCCTGCCATAATCCGTAAGCCATTTCGTAAGTGATTTTACACTCCAGCTTCTTTATTTTTTTAAGCTCCTCACGATTGGTGGTCTGGTTTTTCAACTGTTGCAGTTCTTTACTGGCCTGTACAGTGATGGGGTAAGACTGCTCGGATTTTCCTTGGCCGTTCAGACAAATAACGTAAGTGAGCTTCAGCTCAAGGCTCTGCAACGACGGATGCGACCAGTCATCTTGTTGGATAGCAAGAGAATAAACCGAGTCTACTTTGTCGTAAGCTCCCTCTTCGTCGAAAGCCTCAATTTGTTTGATAAAGTCTTGTGAAGTTGCCTGTGTGATACCTGTGCAAAAAAGCAGGATCAGTAATAAAATGTTTTTCATACTGTAATCCATCCTTTAATAAAAGCCATTCGCATGAGATGGGAAACATTGATGGCTCCGCTTTTCAATAATATGTTTTTACGCATCGTGTCGATGGTGTTTTTACTCAAATTCAATTCCTGTGCAATTTCATCGGAAGTCAGTCCGCGAGAGAGCATGTTGATGATTTCGTTTTCACGCGGGCTGGGGGTATAGCTGACCGAGTCGGCTGCAGAATGGTCTCCCAAAATGGAAAGTACCACATTGAGGGCAGAAGACGAATAGAACTTCTTTTGTTCCTCCAGTATCGAGGAGACAGCTTTGCTCATTTCCTCCGTCTTGTCGCTTTTGATGACGATACCCGATACTTCTCCTTTTATAAGAAGCTTGATAATCCAAAACTCCGTATGCATGGTATATACAATGACCGGAATGTGTATCTCTTTTTTTCTGAGGTAGGCCAATACATCCAACGCTGTCTTGTCGTGGAGCTCATAGTCCAGAATCAGAAGATCGGGGATGGTGTGAGTAATGTATTGGTAAAGTTCCGAATAATGATGCCCGGTGGTGATGCAATATTTCTTTTCTGTTGCAAGCAACTGTGCCAGTCCTTCGGCTACTACCGGATGATCGTCGAGTATATATAATGTAGGCTGTGTCATGAGCTTGTTTTTTTCTTATTTTTACAAAGATGGGTAATTTTGTCAATTTATACAAATTAATGCATATAAACAATTGTAGTCTTTGAAGAAACTGAAATAAAGATTTGAACTTGAAGTGCACCCAAAAAGATTTTGGAAAAAACTCTTGAATTCTTGTATCAAATAATTAGGATATGTAAAACGAATCTTTTATTTTTGTTCAGCTATAAAAAATGAATACATATTAACTTAAAACATAAAATCATGGAAAATGAAGAATTGATTAAACAGTGTGCGGAAAAAGCACAGAAATGGCTGACACCTGCTTACGATGCCGAAACACAGGCTGAGGTAAAGCGCATGCTGGAAAATCCGGACAAAACAGATTTGATTGAAGCTTTTTATAAAGATTTGGAATTTGGTACTGGTGGTTTGCGTGGTATCATGGGTGTAGGTTCAAACCGTATGAACATCTATACTGTAGGTGCTGCCACTCAGGGCTTGTCTAACTATCTGAACAAATGTTTTGAAGGAAAGAAAGATATTTCTGTAGTAGTAGGTCACGACTGCCGTAACAACAGCCGTCTGTTTGCCGAAATCTCTGCAAATATCTTCTCTGCCAATGGTATTAAAGTATATTTGTTCGAAGATATGCGTCCTACTCCGGAAATGTCGTTCGCTATCCGTCACCTGGGATGCCAGAGCGGTATTATCCTGACTGCTTCTCACAACCCGAAAGAATACAACGGATACAAAGCATACTGGGACGATGGTGCACAGGTATTGGCTCCACACGATAAAGGTATCATCGAAGAAGTAAACAAGATTTCTTCGGCTTCTGAAATTAAGTTTGAAGGAAACAAGGAACTGATTCAGGTAATCGGTAAGGAAATTGATGACGAATACTTGCGTCAGGTACATACTATCTCTATCGATCCGGAAGTAATCAAACGCCAGAAAGATCTGAAGATTGTGTACACTCCGATCCACGGTACAGGTATGATGCTGATTCCGCAGTCATTGAAATTGTGGGGATTCGAAAATGTACACTGCGTACCCGAACAGATGGTGAAGAGCGGCGATTTCCCGACAGTAGTTTCTCCGAACCCGGAAAATGCAGAAGCGTTGTCAATGGCTATCGACCTGGCTAAAAAGCTGGATGCAGATATCGTAATGGCTTCAGACCCGGATGCAGACCGTGTAGGTATGGCTTGCAAGGACAGCAAGGGAGAATGGGTATTGGTAAACGGTAACCAGACTTGCTTGATTTTCTTGTATTACATTATCAAGAACCGCATTGCAATGGGTAAGATGAAAGGCAACGAATTTGTTGTGAAGACCATTGTAACTACAGAATTGATCAAGGCAGTAGCCGACAAGAATAATATTGAAATGATGGACTGCTACACAGGTTTCAAATGGATTGCACGCGAAATCCGTCTGAACGAAGGTGTAAAACAGTACATCGGTGGTGGAGAAGAAAGCTACGGCTTCCTGGCAGAAGACTTCGTGCGTGATAAAGACGCTGTTTCTGCTTGTTCATTGCTGGCAGAAATCTGCGCATGGGCAAAAGACCAGGGCAAGACATTGTATGATATCTTGATGGAAATCTATGTAGAATACGGATTCTCTAAAGAAGTAACTGTCAATGTAGTAAAACCTGGTAAGAGCGGTGCAGACGAAATCAAGGCCATGATGGATAACTTCCGTGCTTGTCCGCCGAAAGAATTGGGTGGCTCGAAAGTGGTTTTGGTAAAAGACTACAAGTCATTGAAGGCTACTGATGCAGAAGGCAATGTAACCGACTTGCAGATGCCGGAAACATCAAATGTACTTCAGTTCTTTACAGAAGACGGTACAAAAGTTTCTGTACGTCCGTCGGGTACAGAACCGAAGATTAAGTTCTATATGGAAATTAAGGGTGAAATGCAGTGCCCGAAATGCTATGCCGGAGCTGATGCTGATGCTACAGAAAAAGTAGAAGCAGTGAAGAAATCATTAGGCATTTGATAAAAAGACTATGTAGATTTTTTTTCATAGTAAAAATTTAAGGTTAGGAAAGCTGTGCCACGTGAGTGGCGCAGTTTTTTTTGTGTATAATGTTCTGTTCTTGTTCCCTGCCATAGGAAAATGAATATGATACAGGTCGTGTACAATAATCAGCGGTGTCGGCTGTGTATTCGGCGCAGTCGGCCGTAAAGACGACGGTGTCGTTTTTATATCCGACGACGTCGGACGGAGTATTTCCCTGTCAGAAGAAAGTGTGTATACAGATTTAAGGTTGGATGAACCGGAATACCGTTTCCGAAATGTCTGCAATAATTTGTGCGTTTGTCTGGTCTGTTTCAGAAGAGTTGCAGACAAATACGGCCAATGTGTAGTAAGTGCCATTGGGCAGCAATATGAATCCTACATCGTTGCATCCAATCATTTCTCCTTTTTCATTCCGGTCTCCGGTTCCTGTTTTATGCCCTGTGCGTATCGATGTACCGGAAAAAGGCTTTGGAATACGGTCTTTCCCCGTTTCGCAAGTCAGCATGGTCTCCTTGATGAAATCCTGATTGGTTAAAGTAAAAAGCTGGCATTCTATAAGCTTATTGGCCAGACAAGCCGCAGCAAGAGGAGAAGTCCAGTTTTGGTAACAAAGGTTCAAGTCGCGGTGCATATCCTCTTCGGTTGCACAAATCCGGAAGTCATTAATCCCCAGTGAACGGACATACCGGTCGGTTGCTTCAGTTCCTCCTGTATATTCGAACAGAATATCACAAGCATTGTTGTCACTCAGTTGTAGTGTATAAGTCAGCAGTTCCCTGATTGGAAGACTGATATTGCCTTGCGGATACTTGTCGCGCAAGGGACTGTAGGTATTGGGATGCAATTGCTCTTTACGGATATAGACCGGTGTGTCGAGCGAAAGCCCCTGCTTCTCAATATAGTTGATTACGGCCAATGCCTGATGCAGTTTGAATACACTCATCATGGGGTATTGTACATCGTTGTTTACGGTCAGAGTATCCTGTCCGTTGATGATAACAGCCACTCCGACCTGTGCCTTTTTACTTTCGATAAGTTGGCGGATTTGCTGTTGCAGTCTGCTCTGTTGTGCCTGTAAGCCGGAAAGACACAAGATTATGCTGAATAAAAGGAAGAATATGCGCATTATTTATTTTTTTATATATTTGTTTTGGCAAAGGTATATTTATTTACTCTAATAAAGTGCTGTTTCACTTTCATATAGAGTGGATTGGATAAAATTTTTTTGAATAAAGTTTTCCAAAGTATAGATTTTTTGTCGTTTTTATATTGAAAATACTTGAATTTTATGTTGCCGGTAGGTTCGTATTTTCAAAAATTTTATCTTTGTATAACATAATAGACATATTTATGGAAGAGTATATTTTAACCGTTTCGATGACTGCTGAATCCCTTTATCGGGTATTTGAAGATGCTGTACGTATGACTTGTGCCGGATATTATACGCCGGATCAAATTGATGCATGGGTAGAGAGAGCCGATTTACAACACTGGGAATCTCTTTTGGAATCCGGTTTGCATTTTATAGCAGCCAGACATATTTTGTCGGACGAAATAGTAGGCTTCATTTCGGTAGATTCTAATGGTTATCTGCATGACTTGTTTGTTGACCCTTTACACCAGTGTAGAGGAGTGGGAAGCCTTTTGCTGTATACAGCCGAAAAATTTGTCGTAGAATGTAAGTCTATTATGTTGGATGCCGAAGTAAGTCTTCCGGCTCGCCGGTTCTTTGAGAAACGGGGATTCCATGTACTGTGTACTCAAGAGGTAGATGTATTGGGAATAAGACTTGATAATTTTGTGATGCAAAAGTCCTTGGTCCTTCAGGGAAATGCTGAAAACTATGACGAATTGTTGAGGCTTTGGGAAGTTGCCGTACGGCATACTCACCGTTTTTTGAATGAAGGGGATATTCTGTTCTATAAGTCAGAGATAATGAATCATTATTTTCCGATTCTTTCTTTATACATTATATATAATAGATTGGGCAATGCCATTGCTTTTATGGGACTGTCTGATGAAAAGATTGAAATGCTTTTTGTACACCCCGACGAACTCCACAAAGGATATGGCAGCATTTTGATTGATTATGCGGTACGCGAGAAAAATATATATCGTGTAGATGTAAACGAACAAAACCGGGAAGCTTTGGCTTTTTATTTGCATAAAGGATTCCGGATTGTGGGACGGGGCGAGGAAGATGATTTCGGTAAACCTTATCCTGTTTTATATTTAAGCGCGGAAAGATAACAGAAATGTTATATGATGTGTAACGGGAGTAAATTTTCTATAGTTGTTTTAGAATGGATAATTTTCAAGGAATAGTATTAGGCAAGCAGAAAGACATGGAAAAGGAATTTCAGTCTTTTTTTATTCGTAACTTTCCGAAAGTGAAGAATTTTGCTAAAATGCTGTTGAAGTCTGAAGAGGATGCGGAAGATGTATCCCAAGATATCTTTCTGAAACTGTGGATGCAGCCGGAAATATGGCAGGGGAAAGAGGAGGCAGACAGCTATATTTATTCCATGACGAAGAATCTGATTCTGGACCGTTTTAAACATATCAGTGTGGAGCGGGAATACCTGAATATAGTAGTCCCCGAAACTTTGCTTTCCGAACTGATGGGGGAGGATTATGTCCTTGAACAAATGTATTATAAGGACATCCAGTTGCTGGTACGCCTTACTTTGGAGCATTTGCCGGAGAAGCGGGTGCAGATTTTCAAGATGAGCCGTTTTATGCATTTGTCGAATAAAGAAATAGCGGAACGCCTTGATTTATCGGTCCGTACGGTGGAACATCAAATCTATTTAGTTCTTTCGGAATTAAAAAAAGCAATTTTTTTATATTTTTTCTTGAGTTTATTTAAGTAGTTGGTCTCGGTTATTCGTCTTATAAGTGAAAAGCACTTAAAATAACTGTTTAAATGAAAAATTGTATAAGACGAATTGTAGAGACCTTTGTCCGGAATGACTATTCGGAACAGACCAAGAAAGAGGTTTGGAAGTGGTTTGCGGACGAAGAGCATGCAGAGGAAAAAGAGCAGGCTTTACATATGTTATGGGAAAAAGCCGGCATGGAGAGTGCTCCTGCAAACATGAACGATTCGCTGAAAAAGATGAAGCAAAATATAGGGTTTCAAACGGAGACTCGCCGTAAGAAGCTCCTTCCTTCCTGGATTTGGCAGGCTGCTGCAGTTTTCTTTTTTGCCGTATCAACCGTGTCTATCACCTTGATGATTTATTTTAGTCGGATAGAAGATGTAGATTTGATAGAAAACTACACTCCGGTAGCTGATTTGCGTCAGGTGACCTTGCCCGATGGCACTGAGGTTATTCTGAACTCAAAGACTACCTTGCTGTATCCGGCTCAGTTTAAAGGAGACACAAGAAGTGTGTATTTGATAGGGGAGGCAGACTTCAAAGTAAAACCGGACAAAGAACATCCGTTTATTGTCAAGTCGAACGGTTTTCAGGTCACAGCATTGGGAACAGAGTTTAATGTAGAGGCATATGCCGATGATGATTGCCTGACTGCTACCTTGCTGTCGGGAAGTGTACAGGTCTATTTTAATAATTTGCAGTCGCAGGTAATATTGAAACCCAATGAGCAATTGGTGTTCAACCGTAATACTAAAACACATCAAGTGCATCGGCCGGATATGGAAGACGTAACTGCATGGCAACGGGGAGAATTGATTTTTAGTGAAATGTCATTGGAAGACATTATCACCCGTCTGGAACACAAATACCCATATACCTTTGTATATAGTCTTCACAGCTTGAAGAAAGACCGGTATACATTCCGTTTCCCGGCCAAGACAACTTTACCTCAGGTAATGGATATTATAACACGGGTTGTGGGAGATATGGAATATCAGATAAAGGAGAACAAGTGTTATTTGATACAAAAAAAGAGATGACTTAAATATTAACCTTTAAAAACAAGAAAAACACGCCTATGATAAAAAAGTATCCGGGAAGAGGCCCCAATTCTTCCCGGATATGAAATCTACATTCTTAAAGAATTAGCGTTTACTTATTTCTACGCTATGCAACGGTAAAATGAAGTAATAATCAATTAACTAATACTTAAGAAATGCCAACAAAAATACAAAATATAATGAATAAGCAGACAAGAAATAAGGTTCTTTCATTATTTTTATGTTTACTTCTTGCTCCGGGTGCTACTTTTGCACAGCAGGACAAAAAAATTACTATTCAGAAGCAGAATATTTCTGTAATAGAAGCCTTGAAACAAGTAGGAAAACAGACTGGAATGTCTGTAGGTTACAACAATTCTCAGTTGAAGGGAAAAGAGAAAACCAATTTGAGTTTGCAGAATGTAGCCCTGGAACAGGCACTGGAAACTATTCTGAAAGGAACAAACTATACTTATCAGATTAACGGTCAGTATATTCTGATTGTAGAAAAAGCACAGAACTCAAACGCAAAACTTCAGAAAGTATCTGGTACTGTTGTAGATGCAAACGGTGATCCTTTGATTGGTGTAGCAATCCAGATTAAAGGTACTACTACCGGAACCATTACAGGTATTGATGGTGATTTTGCATTGGATGCACGCAAAGGTGATGTACTTGTAGTTTCTTACATCGGTTATGCTACTCAGAATATTACTGTGGACAAGCCTTCTTTGGCTATCCGCATGAAAGAAGATACAGAGGTGCTGGATGAAGTCGTTGTAACTGCATTGGGTATTAAGAAAGAAGCAAAATCTTTGTCTTACAACGTACAGCAGGTAGATAACAGCGAAATTACCCGTATCGCAGATGCCAACTTCGTAAATAACTTGAACGGTAAGATTGCCGGTGTAACCATTAACTCTTCTTCTTCGGGTGTAGGTGGTTCTTCACGTGTGGTAATGCGTGGTGCCAAGTCTTTGAATGGTAACAACAACGCATTGTATGTAGTCGACGGTATTCCAATGTTGGATATGTCTGCAGCTAACGGCCAGCCTTCGGATGCTTACGAAGGAGCCGGACTTTCCGGAGACCCTATCTCTGGTATCAACCCGGAAGATATCGAATCAATCTCTGTATTGAGCGGACCTTCGGCTGCTGCTCTTTATGGTAGTGCTGCCGCAAACGGTGTAGTAATGGTAACTACCAAGAAGGGTAAAGAAGGACGTACATCAGTAACTATTTCTAACAATACTACCTTCTCTTCTCCTTTGGTTCTCCCGGAATTCCAGAACACATACGGACAGAGCGAAACTGGCAGTTTCTATAGCTGGGGAACAAAACTGAAAACTCCGAGCAGTTATGATCCGAGTGATTTCTTCCAGACTGGTGTCAATGTAACAAACTCTGCCAGCTTGTCTACCGGTACTGCAAAGAACCAGACTTATGTTTCTTTGGGTACAACAAATGCCAACGGTATTATTCATAATAACGATTATGAACGTTACAATGCAACTGTTCGTAACGTAAGCAAGATGCTGAAAGACAAATTGACTCTTGATTTGAGCTTTATGATGAGTGAAATCAAGGAACAGAACATGACCGCTCAAGGTTTGTACTTCAACCCGTTGGTTCCGCTTTATCTGTTCCCTGCAGGTGATGATTTTTCTAAGATTCAGGCTTATCAGCGCTATGATGTAGAACGTAACTTGCTGACTCAGTACTGGCCATACAGTGACGGTCTGTCTTTGCAGAACCCGTACTGGATTACCGAACATATCACAATGCCTAATAACAAGCATCGTTATATGGCTACTGCATCATTGAAGTACGATTTCGCTAAGTGGATTAACGTAAGCGCTCGTGTAAAAATGGACCGCAACAATGAAACTCACGAACGTATGTACGATGCGGGTACCAATACGTTGTTTGCCTCTAAATATGGTTTCTATTCTAAGAGCAACATCGAAGGAAAGCAGGTATATGGTGAATTGTTGGTAAATATCAATAAGTATTTCGCTGATAATACATTGAACTTGACTGCCAACATCGGTGCCAACTTCGAAGATAACAAGTATCAGTCTGACTATTTTGGTGGTAAACTGAAATCAGTAGCCAACTTGTTTACTTTCGGTAACGTAGATACAACTGAAAAGAATCTTGCCAACCAGTATGGATACAACATTAAGAAACGTGCCGTATTTGGTAGTGCACAGTTGGGATATAAGTCAATGGCTTATTTGGATGTAACAGCCCGTAACGACTGGTCTTCTACTTTTAAAGGTACAGCTACCAATTCATTCTTCTATCCATCTGTCGGTTTGTCTGGTATCTTTACCGATATCTTTAAATGCAGTACCGATATCATGCCGTATATGAAGGCACGTATTTCATACTCTGAAGTAGGTAACTCTCCTGACGTATTCCTGGCTATTCCGACTTATGCTTTGGTAGACGGAACTCCGGTTACCCAGTCTCGCCGACCGAATGCAAACCTGAAACCGGAACGTACCAAATCATGGGAACTTGGTTTCAACTTTGTATTCTTTAAAAACAAATTGAAATTGGATGCTACTTTGTATCAGTCTCGTACTTACAACCAGTTCTTTGAACGTACTTTGTCTTCTACAACAGGATACAAATCGGAAGTTGTAAACGGTGGTCGTGTTGATAACAAGGGTATTGAAGTTTCTTTGCGTTACGATGATCAGTGGGGCGACTTCGGATGGAGCTCATATTTGAACTACTCTCTGAACAAGAATAAAGTGGTAGAATTGCTTCGCGACTACGAAGATCCGTTCACTCATGAAAAGACTTCATTGAACTGGATTGATATGGGTGGTACAAGTATGTACAAGATGATTCTGACCGAAGGTGGTTCTATCGGTGATATCTATGTCAATACATTGCGTACAGACGAACACGGAGCTATTTATGTACACCCGGTAGATCAGGTAGTTGTTCCTGAATACGATAACTTTGTGAAGGCTGGTAACAGTGCTCCTAAGTACAACTTGAGCTGGGGTAACACCTTCTCTTACAAAGGCTTGTCTCTCGGATTCCTGTTGACTGCACGTGTAGGTGGTATTGTTGTTTCTCAGACTCAGGCAGTGATGGATTCATACGGTGTATCTCAGGCTTCTGCAGATGCTCGTGATATGGGTGGAGCAATTGTAAACGGTCGTCCTATCGATGCACAGAAATATTATACTACTGTAGGTGGTGCCGGTAATACTGGTGGTATTGGTTCTATGTATGTATACAGTGCAACCAATGTCCGTTTGGGTGAACTTTCATTGGGCTATGATGTTCCAATCAACAAGTATGTAAGTTGGATTCAGGGACTGAACGTATCATTCATTGGTAAGAACTTGTTCTTCCTGTATAGAAAAGCACCTTTCGATCCGGAATTGACTGCAAGTACTGGAACTTATTTCCAGGGAATCGACATGTTTATGTCGCCAAGCTTGCGTAACCTGGGATTCTCTGTGAAAGTACAATTCTAATCAACCTTAAAACTATAGAACATATGATTTCTAACAATATAAAATCTTGGAGAAAATTCTCTTTATTGGGATTGTCTTTGGCTTTGATGAATACATCATGTATTGATTATATGGACAATGTGAATCCCAATGAAGTTACAGAAGAAATGATGGGAGTGGACAACCTGAAAACAGGTGCGTTTTTCTCTCAGATGTTGCGTCGTGTAGTAATTATCAAAGATGGTGAGATGATGGACTCTGACTATCAGATTGCGCAACAATTGTCTCACGACCAATATGCAGGATATATAGCAGCAACTTTGGGTAGTACTGCACACAATGGACAGTATATTTTTCAGGAAAGTTGGGTAAATGCTACTTTCGACTATGCTTTTACCGGAATTATGGCTCCGTGGCAGAATATTCATAAGATTGCTACAGAACAGGGATTAGAGGAAGTCGATGCATTGGCAACAGTGGTAAAAGTTGCTGGTATGCACCGTATTGCAGATACTTTCGGCCCTATTCCTTATGTAAATTATGGAGCATCCAATCAGTACGATCCGCTTGATAAGATTTATGAAAAATTCTTCGAAGAATTGGGCTCTGCAATCGAAATCTTAGGAAACTATGTGAGTGGTAACAGTAGTGCAAAATTGATGAGTGACTACGACTATATCTATGGTGGCAGTGTGGCTCAATGGGTAAAATTTGCCAATACATTACGTTTGCGTCTGGCTATGCGTGTAGCTTACGCCAATCCTCAACTGGCTCAGGAACAGGCAGAATTGTCTGTAAACAGCCCTTACGGATTGATTGAAACAAAGGCCGATCGTGCAGAGTTAAATCATGGTCTGTTATCTTACCACCATCCGTTGCAGGAAATTGCCTACAACTTTAATGCAGGTGACTGCCGTCCTTGTGCTTCTATTGTAGCCTATATGGATGGATTGAACGACCCTCGTATCAGTAAATATTTTACACTGACAGGAGATGGTGGATATAACGGAGTACGTATCGGTATCTCTACTTCAAACATGGCTAATTATCAGGGTACAAAAGTTTCTAATCTGAATATGGATGCCAGCACTACTCCGGTAGTATGGATGACTGCTGCTGAATCATTCTTCTTGCGTGCAGAAGGTGCCTTGAGAGGATGGAACATGGGTGGTGATGCTAAAACTTTCTACGAACAGGGTGTACGTGTTTCTTTCGAAGAAAATGAAGCTGGTTCTGCAGACAGTTATTTGGCAGATGATACTTCTACTCCGGAGGCATACGAAGATCAGGTAGGTAGCGACAACTATACATTCAGTACAGAGGTCACTCCGGCATGGGATGAGGCTGACGATTTCGAAGGTAAACTGGAACGTATCATCACTCAGAAATGGATTGCGTTGTATCCAGACGGTCCGGAAGGCTGGAGCGAATACCGTCGTACCGGATATCCGGAACTGATTCCTGTAGTAGTAAACGGAAGTAACGGAACCATTGATACTGAATTGCAGGTACGTCGCTTGCCGTATACTCGTGATGAGAAAATCAACAATGCAGAAGGTGTTGCCAGTGGTATTGCTGCTTTAGGTGGTGCTGACAATGGCGGTACTAAGCTTTGGTGGGACAAACGTGATCGTTAACCGAAAATATAACTCTAAATAAAACAAACGACTATGAAACTTAAACTTACAAGTATATTGGCTTTGGGTATCGGGCTTGCGGCTTTCTCCAGCTGCGATACAGAAGTGGAAAAGCTTGAAATACAAAAGTTGAAAACATACGATGAACAATATTATGCGAATATCCGTGCTTACAAGCAGAGCAATCATGAAATGAGTTTCGCTTACTATGAAGCATGGTCTCCGATTGAAGGTGTGGAAGGTAGTAAAGATCCGGCTTCATGGGGAGAACGTATAATGGGACTTCCAGATAGTATCGACATTGTGAATTTGTGGATGGGTATTCCTACTCCAGAAACACATCCGGTAGCATATAGCGACATGAAGTATGTACAGGAAAAGTTGGGTACTCGCTTTGTGATGCATGCCGATGCTTCTCACTATCGTCATGTCTTTACTGTTGACGGTGTGGAATATGATATGGGTGGATCTCCAAATCCTTCGGATGAAGTGATGGCCGCTTATGCCAAATGGATTGTCAATCAGGTATTGGAACCGGGATTGGACGGTGTAGACGTAGACTATGAAGGATGGAATGGTAATGATATGTATCGTTTGACTGTAGAACTGGCTAAATATTTTGGTCCTCAAGGTTCTATTCCAAACAAACTGTTGATTATTGACTATTTTAATAGTGTTCCTCCAAAAGATTGTATTCCTTATTGTGATTATTTTGTACAACAAGCTTATAGTAATCAGGTAGGCTTCCTTACTCAACCTGCAGGATTCCCACCTGAGAAAATGATTTATTGTGAAACTTTTGGTGTATTCTATCTGGACGGTGGACGTTTGCTGGATTATGCTCGCTGGGAGCCGGAAGTAGGCCGTAAAGGAGGATGTGGTGTGTTCTTCTTAGGACGTAACTATTATTCTTCTTCTGGTATTCCTTACAACGAATTCCGTCAGTCTATTCAGATTATGAATCCTTCTATTAAAGAATAATAAACAATAAAAAGACTATGATGAATATACATACATTAAAGACTCTTTTATGGGGAAGCTTGCTTACCTTTTCTATGTTTAGCTGTGCAGAAGGGGATAGCTTCGATTATAATAAGAATGTGGTGTTGGTTTCGGGTACTGAAACTAATCCGGTTGTAAAGTTTGTGGTAGAAGATACTCCCTCTTCTTATGCGGTAACAGCTACATCTACGAATAAAGTAGATGAAGATGTAAGAATCAAATTTGGTATCGATAATTCTTTGGTAGAAGCTTATAATGAAGCGCATAGTACTAACTATTATCCTGTACCAGATGGTACTGTAGAAATAGAAAATCAGGATGTGGTGATAGAAAAAGGCAAGACTTTTTCTACGCCGGCTACTGTAAAGGTGATTTCTACAGAAGGTTTGGATGAGGGACGTGTATACGTAATTCCTGTTACTATTCAGCAGTCAGAAGGTTTGGATGTATTGGTTCCTTCAAAGACTATTTACTTGCAGATTTCTCGAGTACTTCATTTTACTTCTCTGAATATCAGTAATCCGGAATTGTATAGTAATTTCATGTTTAGTGAAGATAAGAAGTTGTCACTTTCGAACTTTACTTATGAAATTAAGTTCTATTCAGAAGAATGGCATTCAATTGCGCGTATGTGCTGCTTCTCTTCTGCAGACGGTAGCCGTTCTAATATGTTGCGTTTTGGTGAAGCTGGTATGGATGTAAACTGTTTGCAGTGGGTTTGTCCTACAGGTAGTGTACCTTCTGTTACTCGTTTCAGTACTAATCGCTGGTATACTTTATCTTTGACATACGATGGTAGTAAGTTTACTATGTATGTAGATGGCGTAAAAGACGCACAGCTCGATGGCGATGGTCAGCCTGTAGACTTCCAGATGTTTGAAATAGGTATGTCTTGGACAAGCTATAGATATTCACAATATTTCAAAGGACGTATTGCTGAAGTGCGTGTATGGAACCGTGCGTTGACACCTGCCGAGTTACAAATGGGACTCTGTGCAGTTGATCCACACTCTGAAGGTTTAATGGCTTACTGGAAAATGAATGAGGGAGAAAGCTACATTTTCCATGACTCAACAGACAATGGCTATGATATGGACTGGTCGAATACTTGCCGTGAAATTAATGAAGGTGCAGGTAATACATTTGGGCTCGACTATAGTGCACATGTAGCATGGGATGCTGATGAGAAAAATGAGTGTGTTCAGTAATTAAGTTTTCAAGTTTGAAAGCGAAGAGAATGTTAAACAAGTGTTGATTATTGTCTTCGCTTTCATCAATTAAAGAATACAATTATGAAAGTTTCAAAATATTTATTGTCTGTGTCATTGCTTCTTGCCGGCATGTTTGGCTTTCACTCATGCGACGATGAGACTTATGATGTGACAGGTAATCCTAATAATTTGGTTTATTTTAACCAGAAAAGTTCGGATGGAAAATCTAACTTTTATTCTTTTAATGTTGATTGGACTTCTGTAGGAGCTGTAGGGGACGAAGTGACTTTAAAAGTTCCAGTAAAAACAACTCGTCCGGCTGATGGAGGATTGGTCGTATATGCGGGAGTGAATAATGCTTTGGTAGATACATACAATCAGCAGAATGGTACTGCTTACTCGGCATTACCAGCCAATACAGTTCAGTTTGTTAAACAATCTGTAACTGTTCCTGCAGGTGCAATGGAGTCGGCAGATTCTATAGAATTTACTATTCCGGCAGAAAACTATATTCCATTGACAGAACGTCTTTATTTATTGCCAGTGGTTATTTCTTCTGTTGAAGGAAATGGTTCACCTTCTGTACAGGCCGGTACCCTTTGGGCTTCTATCAGTTTGAGTTTACCTGGAGATAAGAAGACAGATGCTTCCATCAGTGATTTGGCTTTCTGGGGTACTTATAAGATGAATACTCAGGAATTCCCGTCTGTTTATTCATTTACAATTAATACAGAAAGTGCTGTGCAGCAGGATGAAACAGTTGTACTGGAAAAAGATATGGATCTTGTAGCAACTTATAATGAACGCTTTGGTACATCGTATACTCCGCTGCCTGATAACGCAGATATTTCGGTAGAAGGGCTTGAAGCAACAATTGAAGTGGCTAAGAAGGTCTCAACTCCAGTTACGGTTACTTTGAATTCTTTGGATAATTTGGTAGAAGGTACTACTTACATGATGCCTATTACCATGAAAGAACTGTCTGTTGGATTAAATGAAAAAGATGGATATAATACTGTATTTGTGATTGTAGATTATAAAAAGGCTGGAAGTGAAGGAGAATATGTTCCAGACGATCCTTCTGGTAAATTTGCAGCATTGGATATCACAAACTCTAATATGTATGCAAACTTCTATTTTGACAGCTATCTACAGAAACGTTTGAGTAGCTTTACTTATGAAATAAAGATAAAGGCTAACTCTTTACCTAATGGACATATTTCTCGTTTCTTTGCCTTTAACGGAACTGATAATACAATTATGATGCGTTTTGGCGAAGGCGGTACCGGAAATAAATTACAATGTGTATTAGGTGGTAACGCTGGTAATCATTTTGCTAATAAGATGTTCTCGACCAATACATGGTATATGTTGACATTGGTATACGATGGAAGCAAGTTTACCTTCTATGTAGATGGTGAAAAAGATTTTGAATCATCTTGTACAGGTTATTCTACAAATTTCCAAGGTGTTGAAATTGGTATGTCGTGGGCTGGATATCGTGAAGACCAGAAGTTTGACGGTAGCATAGCAGAAACTCGTGTATGGAACCGTGCTTTAGCTGAAGCTGAAGTAAAAGAGGGTATAGGTACAGTGGATCCGGAATCACCGGGATTGATGGCTTATTGGAAGATGAATGAAGGTGATGGTTACATTTTCTATGATGCAACAGGTAATGGTTATAACATTGACTGGTCGAATACTTGGCGTTGTATTACAGAATCTGAACCAAATCCGGGTACTCAGTTGACTGATACACATACTTATGTTCAGTGGGATAAGAGCGAAGATAATGTAATCGCAAAATAAAGTTGCTTAGAGACATGAGGACATACTTTTGACTGTCCTCATGTCTTTACAAAAAACAATATCAAAGGTAGATAAGAAGTGTTTATCAGATAATAAAAACGGATGAATTCCTTATAAAATAATAGTTATATAGTTTGGAGTGTAATTTATGAGAACATTATATCTGACTTTTTTATTCGCTTGTTTTATGACAGCTTTATCTGCTCAAGAACCTACTTTTTCTGAAAGTCTGAAATTCCAGGAACGTTCTTTCGATTTTGGAAAGATAAAAGAGAAAGATGGTCTTGTTTCTCATGAATTTACATTTCAGAATGTAGATAAAAAGCCAGTTGCAATCAGTGGTATGTCCAGCGGATGCGGTTGTGTAAAGTTTGAATACCCTAAATATCCTATTAAACCGGGAGCAAGCGATAAGGTGAAGGTTTATTTTAATCCGGCCTATCGTCCTGGTTTCTTCAGCAAAGAAGTAGTGGTGATGACAAACGATAATAAAAACTATACCCGTATCTGGGTAAAGGGAACCGTAGAGCCCTATGAACATCCTGTTTCGGAGCGTTATCCTTATGAGTATGGAGAAGGACTTTGGATGAACTTTGAAATAATGGCTTTTGGTTATATGAATGAAGGGGATAAAAAGAAAATGGATTTGAAGTTTGCCAACGATACAGATAAAGAGATGAAGCTTTTCTTTATAATCATTGATGGCAATACTGATGTGACGTTTACAAGTCCATATACCATGAAACCCAAGGAAGAAAAGACAATGCAGGTTACCTATAGTTATTCGGGAAAGTTCCCTCGTGTGACCAATGTCTATCCGGTAGTGAACGGAAAGACATTGGATAAACCGCTCAAGGTGATGTGCAGTAAACCGTAAGAATTTACGATATAAAATAGGTTGTATTTTTGGGTTTATAGGTATATATCGCATAGATAAGAAGATTGTTGTTTTTTGAGTTCAGGTTGATGCTCCCGGGAATAGATGAAAATCTGTTTCCTCGGGAGTTTTTTTATTGGATTTAGTAAATCTATTGGGGGAATAAGAAGAGAAGGTCTGTGAGTATAGTTTTCTGTGAAAAAATGTATAGTATTCCGTATAAATCTTTATCTTTGAAAATCTAAGTTGATAATCGATGATTTTTGGGGGTTCTTCCGTACTTGAAGAAAGTAGGTTTATAAGAAAAGTTGTAGAGATAAGATGAAAAAATCCAACCGGTATCATATTTAGACAAGAACTGTTAACCTTTTTATTAAATACATATAAATATTATGAAACACGTAAACAGATTTTATCTTCTTTTGGTGCTTATCGTACAGATTTGTTTTTCTTCATGTAAGGAAAATGAAGATGTACCTGCCTCTAATGATTGTGAACTTTTGTCGTTCTCCGTTGCCGGTAATCTTAATGGACTGGAAAAGAATTTGAATTTTACTTATGATGGAGAAACCAAGACTTTCTCGTCTATGTATCTGAAATGGATTGATAGAGACGAACCTGAAATGATGATACCGAACTTTGAAACCAATGGCGCAAAGGTTTTGGTGAATGGAAATGAAGTGGTATCCGGAAAAACAAAATTGTCTTTTGCCGATGATTTTATAATGACTGTGGTTGCGGAGAGTGGAATAAAAAATGAGTATAAAATTTCTTTAAACTGTCCGCAAATAAATAGAGAACTTGCTGTGCTTCACTTTAAACCGGAGGTAGAGATTACCAGTAAGGATGATTATGTAGATACAGAAATCCAACTTTACGACAAGACACCGGGATCTACAGGAGAAGGATGGTGGAATAGCGATGAGCAGGGAACCGTTGAAATGAGAGGTAGAGGAAATTCTACCTGGATATTGCCCAAAAAGCCGTTCCGTATCAAGTTTCCTAAAAAGTTCAGCCCAATCGGATTGAATCATGCTAAAGAGAAAAGCTGGACATTGTTGGCACAGGACATGGATAAGTCTTTGATCAGAACACATATTGCCTTCGAATATTCCAAGATTCTTTATAATCCGTCTGAATCTTATCACCATGAAAAGGCGGTACTGTTTACTCCGGCATCAAAATACGTGAATGTGTATATCACCGGATATTATACCGATGCATCTACCGGTGTTAGATCTTATAAAGACGGGGAATATCTTGGTGTGTATCAGATGAGCGATCAGGTGGAACAGGCTCCGGGCCGTATTGAGGTAGAGGATCTGGAAGCTTCGGACGGTGCTGATCCTACTAAAATAACCGGTGGGTATGTGATAGAAACAGATTTGCATGAGGGAACTCATTATTCTGCTCTGAAAAGAATAAAGATGAGCTATAAGTATCCGAAGGATGATGATTGTGATCCGGCGCAGTATGAGTATATCACCAAATTCATCAACGAAGCAGAAAGGGTATTGTATAGTGAAAATTTTAAAGATCCTGTAAATGGCTGGAGAAAATATTTCGATGAAAAGACACTTGCCGATTTTATAATCATAAAAGAGTTTGTAGGCGATCTTGACGGATATACCAGTACATATATGTATAAGCGCAGAGGGGTGGATAAATTGTTTTTCGGTCCGATATGGGATTGTGACAAAGGATGGGATAATGACAAGCGTGTACCTCATCCGGAACATGCTCCTTTGGAGAGTCTGATGATTTATGCCGGCTTCTGGATGCCTGAATATGTAAATTATGATTGGTTCCAAAGATTATGGGAAGATGAAACGCTCCGACAGTTTGTCGCAGACAGATGGGCTTCCAAGAAGGCTGAACTTCAGGCTGTAACCGAAAAGGTACTTGAAGAAACTCCGGTGAAAATGGGTAAGGCAATAGAAGCTAATTTTGAGGTATGGCCTTTCTACTATCAGTTTAGTGACGAGGCTAAAATGCCGGCAGAAACGTATACCAAAGAGCTTGAAAGAATTAAGGAACTTTCGGAAAAGAGAGCTGCTCTTTTGGATAAACTGTTGAAGTAATATGAGTTGGATGTAAAAATTGAAACTAATTTATTAAAAGAAAAAACTGAATAGTGTACGAGATATTGTAATCTATTCAGTTTTTTCTTTAAGTATACTATGAATTGTCATCTGATTTTATAGATGTTTTTGTTAAAAAATTTTTTTTACAAAATTTATCGAGGTTTTCAATGGAATTATGTATAGATTTGTGAAAAGTAAATGAGTAAATTTAAATGATAATGTTATGAAAGTGAAATTCTATTTATCTGTGTTAATCTTGTTTTTTGTATCGGTTTTCTCTTTTGCTGGTGAACCTTTGGAATATGAAATCAAAGGAGCTGGTACAGGTATGCAAGGTACATATTTGGTGAAGGTGTATGTAGTATCTAAAAAAAATAAACCTGATTTGGATTTGCTGAAAAAGTGCGCGGTTCATGGAGTTTTATTTAAAGGATTCTCTGATACAGATTCAAGAGTAAAGCAAAAACCGTTGGCGGGAAGTATATTGACAGAACAACAACATTCAGATTTCTTTGAACCTTTTTTTGAAGACAATAAAGCATACTTAAATTATGCAGATTTGGTAACCTCTCAGTATGAGGTTGTTAAGCTTGCAAAAAAGCAATATAAAATAGGTGCTGTATTATCTGTTTCTAAAGAACAATTGCGGAAAGATTTGGAACAGGCAGGGGTTATAAAAAGCCTTGGTGCTGGTTTTTAATTAACAATATAAATGTGATGAATATGAAAACGAAATTTTGTTTGATTCTCTGTTCTTTTCTATTTGCTATGGGAATGAACTCATGTAAGTCGTATTCAACAAAAGCTTTTTATACATTTGAAACAGAATGTATGGATAATGCACTGGATGGTAGTGTTGTGGTACGTGCTTGGGGGCAGGGGTCTTCTCGTTCTGAAGCAATGGAACAGGCCAAAAAGAATGCATTACGTGATGTTATTTTTAAAGGTCTTAAAAAAGGACAATGTAATTTTAAGCCTTTGTTGTTTGAGGTAAATGCACAGGAAAAATATGAAAACTATTTTAATCACTTTTTTGGTAGTGGAGAATATACGCAATTCCTGAAAATGGATGTAACCAAAATGGGTTCTGGAGTAAAAGCTAAAAGCCAGACTCGGGATTCGTATGCGGTGGTTGTACGTATATTGAGAGCAGATTTAGAGAAAAAATTGATTGCTGATAATATATTAAAGAAATAAATATGAAGAAGATTGTTTTATTATTGTTTTTTCTTGCAGTGATAGCTCAAACAGCATTTGCTCAAGTAAAAAAGCCTACGTTAATGGTGATACCGGCAGATGCCTGGTGTATGAATAATGATTATATGACGACTTATAGTGCACAGGGAATAACAATGAATGTGCCTGACTATAAATTAGCCTTGCAAAATGATATAGATTTATTGAATGTCATTACAAAAATAGGAGAGTTAATGGCAGAAAGAGGATTTCCTTTGAAGGACTTATCCTCTACGATCCGTAGTTTGGAGCAGTCTTCTGCTGAGAATGAAATGTTGATGAGTGCTACTTCAGGAGCATCTTTGGCAGAAACACCTTATGAAAAACTGATGAGTCGTGCCAAGGCTGATATTTTGATAGAATTGGTATGGAAAATTAATACAGTAGGCCCGAAACGTTCGGTTACGTATACTTTACGAGGTTTAGATGCCTATACCAATAAGCAGATTGCTGCTGCTACCGGAACAGGAGCACCTTCGATATCAGCAGAAACACCTGTCCTTTTGGAAGAGGCCGTGTTAAGTAATATGGATAACTTTGCATCTCAACTTCAGATGTATTTTGATGACTTACAGACTAACGGCCGTGAAGTTTCTGTGGAAATCCTTACTTTTGATAATGGCAGTGGGGTGAATCTTGAATCGGAATTCGATGGCGAAATGCTTACAGATATTATTGATACATGGATGTATAATCATACTGTAGAGCATCGTTACAGCGTATCGGATGCTACGGAAAACAGAATGTTATTGGAACAGGTGCGTATTCCTCTTTTCCGGGAAAATGGAATGCCGATGGATACGCGAAATTTTGTGAATAATCTGAGACGTGACTTACGTAAGGCTCCATATAATATAGAGTGTAAGTTGCTTACAAAAGGGTTAGGTAAGGCTGTTTTGGTACTTGGAGAAAAATAATTATAGAAAAAAGAATGCTTATGAAAAGAGCTATTTTATCAATGATATTGTTGTGTATCGGACTTTACTCTTATGCACAGGATTGTGATATACATTTGATGGCTATTTCTGTAGATCAGAAGGATAATACTCCTGAGTCTGCGAATGAATATTTGTACAATCGGTTATGTACAGCGGTAAGTCATGATGGTATCAGTGCTTCTGGACAGTATGCTCAGTTTTTCGTTGCAGCTAAAGGGCTTGTTTTGTATGAGCAGGTGGTTCCGGGAGCTCCGGCTCAAACAGCACTTACATTATCTTTGAATTTGTATATTGGAGACTATTGGGGAGAAAAGGTCTTTGCACGTACTTCTTTTGAAATACGTGGGGTAGGAGAGAGCCGTGAACGTGCTTATCTGAATGCTTATCGCTCCCTAAATAAAAATAATGCTCGTTTGGTAAGTTTTTTGGAAGAAGGAAAGAAGCATATTTTAAATTATTATGATACAGAATATCGTAATATCCAGAAAGAAGCGAAAAGAGCTGCACAACTTCGTGATTATCCTAAGGCTTTATTCTTGTTGACCTCTGTACCAATGTGTTGTAAGGGATATGAAGCAGTATCCGAAGATCTGATACAGATTTATCATGAATATATTAATTATAATTGCGACCGTTTGTTGATGGAAGCTCGTACTGCTTGGGCTACTTATCCAGACCTTCATGGGGCGGAATTGGTTGCGGAGATATTGAACCAGTTAGAGCCTGATGCGGCATGTTATGATGAAGCAATGGAGCTCTATAAGGAGGTAAAGGCAAAAATGAAAGATGACTGGAATTATGAATTCCGTAAAAAATATGAAGACAAGATCGCTCTTCGCAAGCAGATTATAGAAGCGGCTCGTGCAGTGGGAGTTGCCTATGGAAATGGACAACAACCTCAAACAACAAATATTATGTGGTTGAAATAAGATAGTGTAATATGAAGGTAAATTTTAGTTTCTTGTTTATTCTGAGTTCTGTGTGTATGTGCTTGAATTTGCAGGCTCAGAATTTGCGTCCTCAAGCTGACAAGAAGGGACGATTCGGTTATGTAGATGAGGCGGGAAATAAAGTTATCTCTTATAAATATGCGGAGGCATATCCTTTTGAAGAAGGGCTTGCCAAGGTAAAAAAAGGAGATAAATATGGCTTTATAGATGTAAAAGGAAATTCTGTAGGTAAAATTAAATATAGCCTTATTCTTCCGTTTACAGGTTCTTATTGTAGAGTTGCTGTGGGTGGTTCCTATAAAAATGGCATTTTACAAGGAGAAAAATGGGGCATTTTGAATAAAAAAGGAGAAGAAGTGCTGAAGCCTGAATATGATGAAATCGGAGAGTTTGATCAGGGAATTACTTATATTCTTAAAGGTAAGCAATATGGTCTGATAAACGAACAGATGGATATTTTGTTGGAGCCTAAATATGTGGCTGTTGGAATGCCGGACCGATTTGGTAATATTTGGTTTGCTTCTTCTGGAAAAATTAATAAGAAGAGTGGAAAGATTGAGGGGGCTAAATATGGTCTGCTTAATAAAGAGGGGAAAGTCATTATCCCTGCAAAATATGCTTATATAGGTTATTTTTATAAGTATAAAGTTGTTGGGAATCCAGATGTAACGGATTATGATGCTTCTACTTCTTCTTTTTATAATAAATATTCGTTGGAAAAACCTTTAACTCGTTTATTTGATACTCAGAATTACTTGCGTGCTGCACTTTATAATGTTGAAAGTCAGGAAAAAGAAGACTCTATACGTCTGGGATTCAATAATATGGAGATTTTGACAGATTCGACTTTCTTCCTTTTCGGCAAAAATACCTTAAAAATGGGTGTTATGGATATTCATGGGGATGTAGTGGTTCCTGAAGGGCGTTATAATACTGTCAGCTGTCCATCTGACGGCATTGCAAAAGTGGGGAAAATACGTCGGAAGAAACTACATTATGGGTATTATAATATTCAAACCGGTTTCTTAAAAGAATTTGCAGAAAATGAATTCTTATATTCCTATACAGATGGTGTGGGAAAAGTGTTGAATACCGATTCAAACTCAGTATATTTTGTGGATAAATCTGGAAACAAAATTACCGAAGTTTTTGGTTGGGCTATGAATTTCGATAAAGGGTTATGCATCGTTCAAGATGCTTCTAGTAAAAAATGGGGTATTATTGATAATAAAGGAACAGAGGTTGTCCCGATGAAATATGATGCAGTAAAACCTCATTTTACTGAGGACTTGTTGGGCGTATGTCAGTCTGGAAAGTGGGGAGTGATAGACCGGAGCGGAAAATTGGTGATTTCGCAGAAATATAGTGGAATTACTGATTTCAGATATGGATGGGCTGGTGTATCTGTTTCTGGAAAATGGGGAATGATAGACAAGACAGGCAAAGTAGTGGTGGATATAGAATGGGATGACATGAAGCTGATAACCGAAGCTGAACCTATACTGATATGGGGAAAGAAAGGTGAATTGTGGTATTGTTTTGACCGAGTAAAGAAAACACTGGCTTTCACAACAGGATATAATGATGCCTATAATTTTAAGAATGATATGGCTATCGTAAATCTGGGCGGTAAATATGGTGCTGTTGGGCGAAAGGGTGATGTGATTGTGCCTTGTGTGATGGCTACCTCATCTCGTTTGAATCATGCTTTGGATTATATGAATTATCTGGGTAAGAATAAGTTGAATGAGACAGATGCTTTCCGTTTGAATATATATGAAGATCCACTTGTTAATTCATATAAGATAACAGATAAAATACCAGATGAAAAATGGGACTATTAATTTGATTTTAATCTTTATTTTATGAAAAAAATAGTTTTATTAGCGATGCTGGCATGGGGATCTATGGTGTCTTATGCACAAACAGATTCTCTTACAATGGAATATCGCCGTAGCTCTTTATATAGTTTGCTGATTAATCATGATGATCAAAAATTTGCCAAAGAAATTTCGGATGTCTTTCTTCAGATTCCCACTCCGGATAAATACAATAATCATAATTTGTCCGTTCGAGTGGTATCTATGAGTACAAAACTGAAAGATACTGAGGTTGTAAATGATTTTATTGAGAAAAATCAGATTGCTTCCCGTTTGGTATCTCGTTGGTTCAACAGAGATCCCTTTACAGGTGTTTGCGATGTTGAGCTGGTAAAAAAACGCGGATTGTATGATGCAAATGAATTTGATAGAGAGTTAGCTGCACGCTCGAAAAGAGGGGTAGCTATGCTTGAAGATGCCGGTGAAGAATTAATTGGTAATACTTTTTTGGTCGTAAATGATATCCGTTATATAGACAGAGAAGAAACGGGTAAAGCTATAGGAATGGGTCTCAGAGCATTAGGAATGCTTGCTGATGCATATATGGGTACTGATAATTTTACCGATATAGGAAATTCGATGGGGGATATGATGGAAACTTTAAAAGGCTTTAAGGTAAATGTCAATACACACCTATTCCAATTGGTTTGGGATGAGGAGACTTCTATGGCATTTTATACTAAGTATTATACTTCTACTCCCGATAAAGCTAAAAAAATAGCATTCGATGAAAATAGAGGTAAATTCCGCCTGAAGTATATTGGCAGTCAGAAAAGTAGTGGAAAGAACGTTTCGTTTATCGGTGTTAATTTGGATGAGCCTGAACAGATGATCCGTAAAGCATGTCAGCGTGCTATTGATGAGAATATAGCTTCGTTGCAGAAGAATTTTGAAGCATTCAAGGTAAAGACTCCTTTGGTTAGTGTAGAGCCTCTTTGTGCTGATATCGGTATGAAAGAGGGGATTAATGAAGATTCCCGTTTTGAAGTTTTGGAAGTGGTGATGAAGGATAATAAGATTGAGTACAAGAAAGTAGGAGAGATTAAACCGGTACCTGGGATGATTCGTGATAATCGTTATATGGCATCGGAGGAAGGTGCGGCTGGTTCGGAGTTGAAATATACTACATTTAAGAAAATAAGCGGTCATGATTTTTATCCTGGTATGTTGATTCGTGAATTAAAATAGAAAGGAGATTGATATGAAGCAAATTATTGTTTTGTTATTGATGTGCTGTTCTGTGTTGTCTGTAAATGCACAGAAATGGTTCTATGATGACGGAGGCTCTGATATGAAGAGAAATCAATTGGGAATTGATTTGAGCGTTGGAAAAATGGCAGATGTTGATGGTAAAGTCGGTTTTACTGGAGGTGTCCGTTATCAGTATAATGTGCATCGTTATGTTGGAATTGATCTGATTGGAGTAAACTATGTAGGACAAACTGTAAATAATGAAGGTCTTGGTCCGAGTATTTTACAGGGATTGATTGGACTTCGTGCAAAAACGCCTTATTTTTATGAAGATTTTGCCGGATATTTGGGAGTGAGAATGGGATATGGTCATGACTTTTGGTTAGAAGAGGGAGGTTTGGCCATGGAGGTGAATGTAGGTATGCATATCTCTGAACATTTATTGGCTGGTTACGTTTTTAATATGCAGAAGGTGAATTTAGGAGATGGATTTTCCGGAAAATACAAGTTTCATGGTTTTAGAATGGGATTTGTTTTCTAAGGAAGATAATCATATTTAAAAAATAGATTCCACACTTTTGGTAATATAAATTATTGTATTGTCAAAAGTGTGGAATCTGTTTTTTTATAGTTTGGCCAGAAAATCTTCCGCCTGTACCAATGTTTCCGGTTTTCCGATATCTATCAGATGGAGGTGTTCGCTCAGGTATCCTCCAATGCGTGTATTCCGGCATGCTTGCAGGTAGAAATCCATGATGGAGAATTTACCTTGCCATCCTTGCTGCATATAGGGAAAGAGAGAAGGGGAGAATACATGGATTCCGCTGAAGGCATATTCATGGTGTTTGTCTGGATTCACTGTAAATCCTTCGGGTTTGGTTTGCCCTGTACTCTTGTTTACCCATCCGCAAAGATTTTTGTTCTCGTCGAAAAGCAGGTAGCGTGTAGTTTGTCGGCGACTGGCAAGCAGGGTAGCCTGGTTGCCGCTGTGAAGATGATATTCGTACAATGCTTTCAGATCGGTATCCGAAAGGATATCTACATTGTGTACCAGGAAGGGTTCTTCTCCGGTAAAGAAAGAAGAAGCCTTTAAAATTCCTCCCCCCGTATCTAGCAGGCAGTCGCGTTCGTCGCTGAGGTGAATAGTGAGGCCGAAATTCTGGTTTGCCTGCAGGAAATCGATAATCTGTTCTCCAAAATGGTGGATGTTGATGACTATTTCCGTACATCCCGATGCTTTTAGCTTTAAAATGACGTGCTCCAGCATCGGTTTGCCTGCTACCGGCACCAAGGCTTTGGGCATGTGGTCGGTCAGGGGTTTGAGCCGGCTTCCAAGTCCGGCTGCGAAAATCATGGCTTTCATTATGGGCGGGGTTCTAAAAGTTGTCTAATTTGTTGTTCACGGTGAATCAGTTCAATTCGTATTCCGAATTTCCGGTGCAGGTGTTCGGCCACGTGTTGGGCAGAATATACCGACCGATGTTGTCCGCCTGTGCATCCAAAGCAGATGCTGAGGTGGGTGAAGCCTCGCTCCAGATAGCGATGAACATGCTGGTCGACCAATGCATCGACATGCTGCAGGAAGGTGGTGATTTCTCCGTCTTCTTCCAGAAAACGGATTACCGGTTCATCCAGTCCTGTAAGCGACTTGTATTGCTCGTATCTGCCCGGATTGTGAACGGCACGGCAGTCGAATACATATCCTCCTCCGTTTCCACTCGGATCTTCGGGGATGCCTTTACGGTAAGAAAAGCTCATGACACGTACCGTAAGTTTCTGTTTATTCCGTTCGTAAGCAAACTGTTTGAGTTCGGTGAGATTCTTCAGTATTTCGCACAAGTATGGATACTCCTCGAAGCCTTCGGAAAGCAGTTGGCGGAGGTTTTCGATGGCATAAGGAATGCTTTGCAGAAAGTGAGGCTTCTGTTCGAAGTATCCTCTGAATCCGTAAGCTCCCAATACTTGCAAAGTGCGGAAGAGTACAAACTGGCGCAATTCGGCAAGGAAGTTTTCTTTTTCGATGCTTATATAGTTTTGCAACGTATGGAAATACTCTGTAATCAGTTCCTGGCGTAGTTCTTTCGGATATCTGGCTTTTGCCTGCCATAGGAAAGAGGCCACATCGTAGTAGAAAGGTCCTTTTCTTCCTCCCTGGAAATCGATAAAATAAGGCTGTCCGTCTTTTATCATTACATTGCGGCTTTGGAAGTCGCGGTACATGAAAGTAGAATATTCCTGTTTCAGGAGACGGTCGGCCAGGCGTTCGAAATCATCTTCAAGACGGTTTTCCTGAAAATCCACTTGTGTGGCTTTCAGAAAGCAGTATTTAAAGTAGTTTAAATCCCATAGCACACTGCGGCGGTTGAATTCCGGTTGCGGATAGCAAATGCTGAAATCCATGTCCTGTGCTCCTTCAAACTGAAAACGGGGAAGCAGGTGAATGGTCTGTTTCAGTAGTTCTCTCTCTTCTGCTCCGAAGTTTCCGCTTTCTCTGCCTTGTGCAATTACATCGAACAGCAATGTATTTCCCAAATCGTCTTGGAGGTAGCAGTTTTCGTCTTCCGATACGGCATAAACACGAGGGACTGGAAGTCCTTTTTCTGCGAAATGGTGCGACATATAAAGAAAGGCATGGTTCTCTTCTACAGAAGTACCACATACTCCGATAAGGGTAGGATTACCCAGCAAGCGGAAATATTGGCGGTTGGAACCTGCTCCGGCCAGTGGTTCAATGCAATCCGGTTTATGTCCGGTATGTTGTAGATATAAATTTTCCAATAATGCGTAGTTCATGTGTATTTTTCTTTTTGACACAAAGATAGCGAAAGACGAGCGCAGTGCCAAAGCAAAAGGCTTGCTTTTGTACTCAGGTAATGCCGAGCCGCCTCCTGTCTTCTGAAAAAGATAGTGATTGCATATTTTCCTTTCGATTCGGGGCAATGATGCAGGTAGATTAAGGTTTCTCTACCTGCAAGGCTTGGCGGTTGACAGTGATACGTGCTATCCCCAGATCGTTCAGGGCGGTGACGACTTCGTGGAGCGAAACCTTACGCGGAAAGCGGAAATGAATGCGACGTTTGAGGAATGGGTCTGATTGTGCTATGATGCTGACGTTGTACCACGTACCGATATGCTTCATGACTTCTTCCAATGTCATATTGTTGTAATCGAAAAGTCCTTCGGTCCAACTACCTGCCTGTTTTAGGTCTACATTCGTTACTTTCAGGTGTTTATTTTCTTCCAAAACAGCCTGTTGTCCGGGATGAATATCAAGCTGTTTGTGTTTATGTCCGATACGAACACGGCCCTCGTAGAGAATAACTTGAGCATGGCTTCCGGGATATGCGTTCACGTCAAAAACGGTACCTAGTACTTCGGTATGCATTTCTCCAGACTGTACCGAGAAAGGACGGTCCGCATCGTGTGCTACTTCGAAGCGTGCCTCACCACTCAGACGGACTTTACGCGGCAGATGCATGGCAAAAGTACGAGGGTACTTCAAACGGGAATTGGCTCCCAATACGATTCGTGTGCCGTCGGAAAGTCGGACTTCGGTTGTCTGTTCCGGTGGTGTAGAAAGAATCAAGGAATCTCCCGCCTCGACAATCGTTGTTTCGGAGGGCACATCAAGGGCAGCGTAAAGTTCAATAGAGTGGGCATTGATTTGTTTCCAGACGAAAGGCAGACTCAATGCAATGAGGCAAAGCACAGCTGCTGCTATGCTTGTCCACATGTATCGGTTGTTCTGACGTCGCTGATGACGCTGCTGGAATTGTTTCCAAGCCTTTTCGGTCTCTTCTTCCGAAGGCTGCTCACCTGCTGCTTCACCCAATAGCTGAAGCAGACGGAGGTCTTCATCATTATACATGTTTTTTTCTTCGTCGTTCATTGTTTCTCTTATTTCTTGCCCAAAACTTCACGTAAGGTGCGTAATGCTTTGGAAATATGTTTTTTGACTGTGTCCGGACTGATACCCAGCTGTTCAGCTGTTTCCCGGTAGGTATTTTGTTCGAAATAGCAAAGGCGTACAATTGTCCGTGTAGGCTCGCCCAGGGCTTCCACTACGGATTCAGCCTGGCGAAGCTGATATTCATGTTCCCAGTATTGGGTCTGCAGGTCGAACACCGTTGCTTCCCGAATACCTTCGGCATGATCGGTTTTTACTTGCCGGTGCTTGAGGCGGTTGATTGCCAGATGGCGGACTGTGGTAAAAAGCCATGATGTACGCTGTGTTTCGGCCAATGTATCCCACCGTTTCCACGCTTGTTCCATGGCTTCTTCCACCACATCTTTTGCTTCTTCTGGGTCATTTAAAAGTTGTGTGGCATGCCGCACTAAAGGCGGATATTGTTGCCGGAACAGGCTCTCGAAGGCCGTTGTCTTATTGTCGGTATTCTTTTTCCAAATCATTCACATCTATTTTCTGACTGGCTGCAAAGGTAAAATTTTGAAGTTGTAATTCGTACACTTGTAGCCTATAATCTCTCCTTCTCGCTTTGTCCGGCACCAGAGCCTTTGTACTTATTCTTGGTTGCATTGAACTTATAACTGATACGCACTCCGATTCGCTGGCTGTCGGCGTAACTGTCTTCTTGTATGAATGTACGGTCGCCATACATATCGAAACGTTTTCCCAGGCGTGTGCGGAAAATGTCATATCCTACTATAGATACTTGCAGGTTTTGGTCGGAACAGAATGTTTTGGAGATACGTAAATCTACATAACCATTCCGTTTGAAAATGGCATAACTCTGCTTTGCCCGTGTACTGATACTTCCGGTAAGATTGATGAACCAACCTTGTGGCAACAGAAAACTATTGTCAAGCCGGAAACTGAACAGAGGTTCGCTCCAAAGTTGTTCAATGCCTAATGAACGTGCATTGGAGTGAAACCAAAAGATATCGGTGCTGATGTTAGGTTGCCAAAAACCGATTTTTGGGGTAGCGGAGATTGCTCCTCCATATGCATAGGTGTGGGGAATACTGGCCTTTGTCATGAGGGATACTCCGGGATGATTGACATCGTCGTACGGTTTTAAGTAGGAGGTATACATATCTAATGTATGGTCGTAATATAAATCGAGATTAATCCATTTCCAACCGGCATTCAAGGAAAATCCCCGATGTATCTGTGGAACAAGATTCGGATTTCCGTTGCTGTATTGGTATTTGTTGATATAAGAAACAGCACTCGATAACATGCTATAACCTGGGCTTAATTTTAGTAGCTTGAAGCTTAGACCGGCATTCCAGTCTCCTTTTTGATAGAAGACAGAAGCCATAGGCAGGAAATGATGGTAATGAGGGCTTTGTGTCGGTTGCAAAATGCCAGCCTCGTAGTAATGTGTCTTCTGATATTCATATCGTAATCCGGCCTGCAGGCTGAATGCACCCAGTTCCAGTACATAATCAGCGAAGACAGAAGCGATGTCCTGACGGATGTGGTCGTCGGCATTCGCAGAGAACCCATTTTGTTCGAAACGATCCCAACGGTCGGTCCATATTTCTTCCGTACCAAAAGACAGATTTCCTTTCCATAAAGTTGTTGTAGCGATTAGCTTGGTAGCATACAGCCGGTTTTTGATTTGATTGGTTGAGGCTGCATCATTTTCTCCGTTGTTGCAGACAAGTTGCCTGTTTCGATGCCTGCCTTGGTAGAAATCAGCATTAAAGTCGATATTCCATTTCCCGAAAGTTCCGGTATAATAGGCATTGATCGAATGTTCCAACCCCTTTTTACCGGTATTTTGTGCCTCCGTTTCCAGTTGATCTACTAATACTCCGTCCCGATACATTTCGGTTGAGCTGATGAAGGAGTTCCGGTATTCTCCGATGTGTTGTTCGGGTGCATACCTTACGCCTAAAGATTGGTGTTCATCCGGTTCGTAATTTAATCCGATTTCCCCATTGAAATAATTCTCGCGTCCGGTCGACATTTGATTCGAGTGGCTTTCCCAGGCAGAAGAAGCTTGCATTTGTGTAATCGCTTGTTGAGTACTGTACGCGCCTGATTCCCGAAAATAAGTATTGGCAAAGATGTCAAGTCCGCCGGTCCGGTAATTCACGGTAATACCTTCGTTTCCTTTTCCTGCATGCCCTTGGCTGTAATCAGCATAAAAACTACCGCTGAGTCCTTGTCCCCGCTGCCGGATGGTCCGGATTCGGATGACTGCCTTGACGGCTGATGCATAACGTGCTCCTGGTGTGGTAATGATTTCTGCCGAAAGAATTTCGTTTGCCTGTAAGCGCGACAGTTCGGAATTATCACGTACTTTTCTTCCATTGATATAAATCTCCGGTATACCTCGTCCGATTACTGAAAAATTTCCGTCAGATTCTGTCACGAAGGGCAGATGTCCGAGCATGTCTGCTGCCGACCCCATTAGCGAAAACGGCGTATCTTTGATATGAGTCAGATAAGCTCCGTTTTTCTTTTCTACAAGCGGGCGGGTAGCGGTTATGGTAATTTCTTTGAGTTGATATTCTTGAGGTTCCATGTATAGAAGATTTTCAGCCTTACAAGGAGCCGTTATGGTTTGATAGCCCACATACGTTACCCGCAGTACGTAGTGATCGGTATACGGGTTCGGCAGAAGAAATGTTCCATCGTTTTCTGTTACACAGCCGTTTACAAAGGTAGAATCGCTTGCTTGCAAGACCAATACATTGGCATACGGAATGGGTATCCCTTGTTCATTGACAACTTTTCCACGGATATGCTCTACTTTCTGTTTTTTATTTGTACGTTGTATTACGAAATAATCTTGTCGTTCCAGGTAAGTGAAAGGTTTGCCAGTCAGAACCAATCGGATGGCTTCTGCCAATGTCTGCTTTTGGATATGCGCTGTAACCCGATAAGTCTCTACCTCATCATTGACAAATAAAATGTTTTTTCCTCCTTCACGTTCCAATTGTTGCAAGGCTTTTGACAGTGGCACTTCATTCAGTTCCAAATCAATCAATCGTTTTTCCTGTGCCTGTAAAAGCGGAATCCATGATAAAAAGAGTACTATGCAAAAGATACTCCGTATCCATTTGTGTATTTTAAGTTGTTTCATACTTTCTCGTGTCGGTTGTTTTACTTAAGTTAGGTCGTGCATGCTTGACTTTCTATATATATGACAACCGAGAGGAAGAATCGGGTACGGGTTTGCGTGATTATTTTTTAATATTCATCCGGTTTTTCTGAATCCGGTAAAAAAGATTTGTTCTTTTTGGGAGAAATATATATAACAAAAAAAGTCTGAACATCACTGTTCAGACTTCGTAGCCCGTGGGGGAATCGAACCCCCCTTTCAAGAATGAAAATCTTGCGTCCTAACCGATAGACGAACGGGCCATCCTTTTGTTGCACCTGTAAAGGTCGCTTATGTTTTGGTAGCCCGTGGGGGAATCGAACCCCCCTTTCAAGAATGAAAATCTTGCGTCCTAACCGATAGACGAACGGGCCATCCTTTTGTTGTGTCGAGCGTGTTTCTCAATCACGGGTGCAAAGGTACGGATTATTTTTAAATCTGCAAGCGTTTGGGAGAAAAAATATCGATAAAAAGCAAAAAAAAGTGCATTTTACCCCTAAATGTGGCTTTTAAGAGGGTAAAATGCACTCTATACTTTACTTTTCTTGAGAAAAAAGTCGGTGAAGATTATTTATTCTGCACTATCTTCTCCCAAACTTTTGGCGATATCCTGATCGGTCAGTGTATAGTTTACCAGGTTACCGGATAAATATTGGTCGTATGCAGTCATATCTATCAGTCCGTGTCCCGACAAGTTGAATAGAATGACTTTCTCTTCTCCTGTTTCCTTACACTGGTTTGCTTCGCGGATAGCAGCTGCAATGGCATGACATGATTCCGGTGCCGGAATGATACCTTCGGCACGTGCAAACAGACAGCCTGCTTCGAAGGTTTCCAATTGTGGAATGTCGACTGCTTCCATCAATTTATCTTTCAATAATTGCGAAACGATGACACCAGCTCCATGATAGCGCAAGCCACCGGCGTGAATATTGGCTGGGGCAAAATTATGTCCTAACGTAAACATAGGCAGAAGAGGTGTGTATCCGGCTTCGTCGCCGAAGTCATAGCGGAATTTTCCTCGTGTCAGTTTCGGGCAGGATGCCGGCTCTGCTGCTACATAGCGTGTCTGTTTTCCTTCAAGTATGGTATGGCGCATGAATGGGAAACAGATACCGCCGAAGTTCGAGCCACCTCCAAAACAGCCTATAATTACATCCGGATATTCGCCTGCCATTTCCATCTGTTTTTCAGCTTCCAGACCAATGATAGTCTGATGCAGGGTAACGTGGCTCAGTACCGAACCTAAAGTATATTTACAGTTGGGTGTGGTACGTGCCAGTTCGATGGCCTCGGAAATAGCTGTACCCAGTGAACCCTGATGATTGGGATACTTGGTAAGGATGTCCTTTCCGGCGCGGGTAGACATGGAAGGCGACGGAGTAACCTGTGCACCGAATGTCTGCATAATGCTGCGGCGGTACGGTTTCTGCTCGTAGCTGATTTTTACCTGATATACGGCAGCTTCCAGTCCGAAGACTTTGGCAGCATACGAAAGCGCTGCTCCCCACTGTCCGGCTCCGGTTTCTGTTGTAATGTTGCTCACACCTTCCTGTTTGCAATAATAAGCCTGAGCCAGGGCTGAGTTGAGCTTATGAGAACCGATGGGACTTACACTTTCATTCTTGAAATAAATATGTGCCGGTGTACCCAATGCTTTTTCCAGTCCGTAAGCACGTACCAGTGGAGTACTGCGATAATACTTATACATTTCGCGTACTTCTTCGGGTATTTCAATCCATGCATCGGTCTGGTTCAATTCCTGATGACAGAGTTCTTTTGCAAATATAGGGTAGAGATCTTCTGGTTTCAGAGGTTCTTTGGTAGCAGGATTCAGAGGCGGCATGGGTTTGTTTTTCATGTCTGCCTGAATATTGTACCAGTATTTGGGAATTTCGTTTTCCGGTAAAATGAATCTTTTCTGTTTATCACTCATATTAGCTTACATTTTTGATTAATTCGCCAAATGTAAGTAAAAATATGTTCTTATACAACGCTTTTTTCTTTTTCGAGGAAAACTTCTTCTTGTTGCGGGGGAGTGAGTGAATGAAGTTTTCTGGAAGATTTTATTGCTTCACAAAAACGTGACTTGTATCGAAGGCTTACGATACAAGTCACGATGGCCGATGATACAAGTATCGTTACCTGTCGATACAAGTCACGTTTTTTAAGAGAATAGGTCACATGTTTTTTTCTTTATTTGTAAACAATTTTGTATTGTTTCTGGTTATTTTTGTAGCAGACAGAATAAAACACTGGTCTTAAAAAGTAGTAATTATGGAAAAATTGGAAGATTATCGTTCGTATCAACAGAATTATTCCGAATCTAAGCTGTGGAATAAGATCTCTTCGGTAGCTCATAAAGCGGGTGCAAAAGTAGTCTATGCCGTACTATTATTATATTATGTAGCCACCGGTAAAGATGTATCCTGGGCAGACAAGGCCAAAATATACGGTGTGTTGGGCTATTTTATTCTTCCGCTGGATGTGGTACCCGATTTGGCTCCACTCGTAGGGTATACTGATGACCTGACTGCTTTGCTATGGGTATTGCATACTGTATGGTCTAATGTGACTCCGGAAGTAAAGAGCAAGGCCCGGGCAAGGCTTTCCAAATGGTTTGGAGAGCTGAGTGAGGAAGAGCTAAAACTCTTTTAGCACAAAGCCTTGACGAGTCCTGTTTTTGATATAGGTAAAGGAAAATGGATAAATGGATAAAACAAAAGGATATTTCTTTGTTTTATTCTGTTTTTCGATAACTTTGCGTTGCTTTGACTAAAAGTACGGATATGAGTTATTGGAATAAACCGTCTTGGGAACATAAAAGTTTGGCATGGCCAAGCGTACACAGGCTGATGGGGTGGGTAATGGGTGTTACTTATCTGTCAGCCTTGGTGTTTTTGGCCTCTATAGTCTATGAACATGGGTTCCGGATTTCGGAAGCTGAAGAAAATTGGCTTCAAGGTATTTATAAGACTGTATGGGGTATTTTTCTGATTAGTACAACCGTGCAGATTGTTTTCCGTCAGGAAGAAGGAAAATCTAAATTTACGGGATGGGCATGGGTGCTGTTTGCGCTGCTTTATCTGACTTTGCTTCCGGTTGTGTTTCATCGTCCGGATCAGACGGAGGGGGTATATGGAGTGTGGATGTTTTTTCATCATCCTTACTACCGTATGGCCATACTCTTCTTTCTGTCCCTGTTTTATTTGTCCAGCAGTCTGGTTCGTCTTTTGGGAAGGCGTACCAATCCGTCTTTGATACTGGCTGTCAGTTTTCTGGTACTTATCTTGATCGGTTCCGGTCTTTTGATGCTTCCCCGATGTACGTATCACGGTATATCCTGGCTGGATGCTCTCTTTACAGCTACCAGTGCCACTTGTGTGACGGGACTTGTGACGGTAGATGTTTCTTCTACCTTTACATTGGGCGGTCAAATCATTATTATTCTGCTTATTCAGATTGGCGGACTTGGGGTGATGACACTGACCAGTTTTTTTGCCATGTTCTTTATGGGAAATACTTCGCTTTATAATCAGCTTGCAGTAAGAGATATGATCAGCTCCAATTCGTTGAATTCTCTTTTATCTACCTTATTATATATATTAGGATTTACCTTGATGATAGAAGGGGTGGGAATGGCGTTGATTTGGTTGAGTATTCACAATACAATGGGGATGACACTCGATGAAGAACTTTATTTTGCTGCTTTTCATTCCATTTCTGCTTTCTGCAATGCCGGTTTTTCTACATTGCCCGGAAATTTGGGAAACTCTCTGGTTATGCAGAATCATAATCTGCTGTTTATTACTGTTTCTTTCCTTATTATATTAGGCGGAATCGGGTTTCCTATTTTGGTAAATTTGTGCAGAACGGTGATGTATTATTTGCGTTATTGGAAATGGAAGTTATTCGGTCGTTCGTCACGTTTCCCCAAGCAGGTACATTTGTACAATTTAAATACCAAGATTGTATTGATTATGACAACTGTTCTGTTGGTTGTGGGTACACTTGTGATTCTGGTCTACGAATGGAATCATGCTTTTGCCGGTATGCCGATATTGGATAAATGGGTACATGCTTTCTTCAATGCGGTTTGTCCGCGTACTGCCGGATTCTGCAGTGTAGGACTTACCACTCTTTCTACCCAGACTGTACTGTTTATGATTCTGCTGATGATGATAGGTGGAGGAACACAGTCTACTGCCGGTGGTGTGAAAATAAATGTGTTTGCTGTGATTCTGCTTAATTTGTGGGCTGTAATTCGAGGTTCGGAGCGGGTTGCTATTTTTCACAGAGAACTTTCTTCAGAATCTGTCCGTCGCTCGCATGCGGTGTTGAGCTTGTATCTGATAGTAGCTTTTGTTGCAGTGTTTGCCATGACCCTGATAGAACCTGAAGCTTCTGTGATGGCAATCGTGTTTGAGTGTGTATCGGCTTTAAGCACAGTAGGATCTTCGCTCGATCTGACTCCTTTGCTAAGCCCGATGGGAAAAGGCGTTATTATTTTCCTGATGTTTGTGGGAAGAGTAGGAGCCTTTACGTTGCTCTTGGGACTGGTGAAGCAGGAGGCAAAGAAAAATTATAAATATCCGAAAGACGATTTAATAATAAACTAAGATATGAAATACATTGTAATAGGTCTTGGAAATTATGGTTCGGTTTTGGCGGAAGAACTGACTTCGCTGGGACACGAAGTGATTGGTGTAGACCAGGATGCACAGAATGTAGACCGGATGAAAGATAAGGTGGCTACAGCGTATGTGGTAGATGCCACGGATGAGGCTGCCTTGACCGTATTACCTTTGCAGACCGTGGACGTAGTAATTGTGGCTATCGGAGAGAACTTCGGTGCTTCGGTCCGTGTGGTTTCTTTGCTGAAGAAAAATAAGGTGAAACATATTTATGCCCGTGCGCTGGATGATATACACAAGTCGGTGCTGGAAGCTTTTTCCATAGACCGGGTATTGACTCCGGAAAAGGATGCTGCATGCATGCTTGTGCGTCTGCTTGAACTGAATATAGAAGTAGAATCTTTTCAGATAGACGAGGAACATTTTGTGTTTAAGTTTGGCATACCTCGTAAACTGGTCGGATGTCAGGTCAACGACTTGAAAGAGGATGAAGACTTTAATCTGAAGCTGCTTGCTTTGGTTCGTGGAAAAATGGTGAAAAACAGCCTGGGTATCTCTGTATTGGAAAAAGAGGTCGACAATGCTTTCCCGGAAGACTATACCTTGCAGGCAGAAGACAGATTGGTATGCTATGGCTTGTATAAAGACTTTGTGAAGTTCTGGAAATCGATCGGGAAATAATCAATTTTATAGTCTTACAGGCAATATTGGGAATGTTTCTGCGCGTTAATTTAAGTTTCATATAAAAACGGATAGGAAATAATTTGTATTTTTGTCGGCATATGAGCAGAATAATAGCAATAGATTACGGACGAAAACGCACAGGCATAGCCGTGACAGACCCCATGCAGATTATTGCAAGCGGGCTGACAACTGTTCCTACTCATCAGCTGATGGATTTCTTATTGAAATACATGGCTCAGGAACCGGTAGAACGCATCATTGTGGGGCATCCTAAGCAGATGAACAATGAAGATTCGGAAAATATGAAGAATATAATTCCGTTTATCAATCAGTTGAAGAAAAAATGTCCCGATATGCCGGTAGAACTGGTAGACGAACGGTTTACCTCTGTATTGGCACATCAGGCCATGCTGGTCGGTGGACTGAAAAAGAAAGACCGTCAGAATAAGGCTTTGGTCGACGAAATCAGTGCAACTATTATTCTTCAGTCTTATCTGGAATCGAAAAAATTTTAAATTAAAACATAAAACAATGATTTTACCTATTTATGTATATGGCCAGCCTGTATTGCGTCAGGAGGCTGAAGATATTACACCAGACTATCCAAACCTGAAAGAGTTGATAGCAAACATGTTTGAAACGATGGAACGTGCAGATGGAGTAGGATTGGCTGCTCCTCAAATCGGGCTTCCTATCCGTGTGGTAGTGGTCGACTTGGATGTGCTTTCTGATGATATGCCCGAATTTAAGGGATTCAAACGTACTTATATCAATCCGCATATCCTTGAAACAGACGGAGAAATGGTGTCTATGGAAGAAGGCTGTCTGAGTTTGCCGGGTATTCATGAAAGTGTGAAACGCCCTGATAAAATCCATGTCACTTATCTGGATGAAAATATGACACCACACGACGAGTGGGTGGAAGGTTATCTGGCACGTGTCATGCAGCATGAGTTCGACCATTTGGACGGAACTATGTTTATCGACCATCTGTCGGCATTGCGTAAACAAATGATTAAAGGAAAGCTGAGCAATATGCTGAAAGGCAAAGCACGTTGTGCTTACAAGGTGAAGACAATCAAATGATAAAAAAACTTTTATATATAGTATGCGCATTCCTCCCTTTATCACTCTCTGCCCAAATCAATACGGACAGAGTGATGACTATCGGGCGGAATGCTCTCTATTTTGAGGACTATGTCCTTTCTATCCAGTATTTTAACCAGGTAATCAGTGCGAAGCCTTATCTGGCGGAACCTTATTTTTACAGAGGGCTTGCCAAAATGAATCTCGACGATTTTCAGGGGGCAGAAGCCGACTGTTCGGAAGCAATAGACCGTAATCCGTTTGTGGTCAATGCTTATCAGATTCGGGGAATATCGCGTATCCGTCAGAAAAATTATAAGGGGGCTATACAAGATTATGAGAGAGCTTTGAAACTGGAACCTGAAAATATCAGCCTGTGGCACAATCTGGCATTATGCCGGATGCGCGAATCGGATTATGCACAGGCAAGGGCCGATTTGGATACCTTAATTCGTATTTCTCCCCGTTACACCGATGCTTATTTGATGCGTACAGAGGTTTCCTTGAAACAGAAGGATACGTTGTTGGCGATGACCGATGCCGATAAAGCCATTGAAATGGACCGGTATAATCCGGATACATGGGCTTCTCGAGGTATGTTGTTTTTGCAGCGTTCCAAGTATCAGGATGCCGAATCGGACTTGACGGAAGCTATCCGACTGTCTGTCCGCAATGCAGGGCTTTATATTAATCGTGCCTTGGCTCGTTATCATCAGAACAATTTGCGCGGAGCCATGAAGGATTACGATATCGCACTGGATATTGACCGTGATAATTTTATCGGGCATTATAACCGTGGATTGCTTCGTGCGCAGGTGGGAGATGACAACCGTGCAATTGAAGATTTCGATTTTGTGCTGTCGGTGGAGCCGGATAATATGATGGCTACATTCAACCGGGGATTGTTGCGTGATAAGACCGGTGATTATCAAGGGGCTGTAAACGATTTTTCTGCAGTATTGGATGAATATCCCAATTTCCTGGCCGGTTATCAGTATCGTGCTCAGGTGTTGCGTAAGATGGGTGAACTGCATCGGGCAGAAGCCGATGAGTTTAAGGTGCTGAAAGCTCAGCTGGATGCGCAGAATGGGGTGAAGAAAACACAGACGGCATCGGCCGACAAGACTCGTAAGAAGTCGGATAAAAACATGAACAACTATCGTAAGATTATTGTGGCCGATAACGAAGAAGAGGAATCCAAGTACAAGACCGACTACCGTGGACGTGTGCAGGATAAGAATATCACGATTCTGCCACAGCCGATGTATGTGTTGAGCTATTACGAGCGTCAGGAAGAGGTGAAACGTCAGGTAAACTTCTCGAAGTATATCGACGACTTGAACAACCGCCATGTGCTTCCGCAGCGTTTGCTGATAACCAACAACGAGGCTTCTCTGACAGAACAGCAGGTAAAACAGCATTTTGCTGCTATCGACGAGGAATCGGCTGCGATTATGAACGAACCGGATAATGCGCTTCATTATTATAGACGTGCACTGGATTTCTATCTGGTGCAGGATTTTGACAGTGCATTGAAAGATCTGGATGATGCTATAGAACGTGATTCTACTTTCTTCCCGGCCTATTTTACTCGTGCAGTGGTACACTACAAACAGATAGAGTTCCGCAAACGTGATGTAGGCTATGAGATAGAAGGTTTGAATGATAAACAGCCTCAGGTACGTGGTATCGACTATGCTGTGATTCGGGACGACCTGGATAAGGTCATCAGTCTGGCTCCCGACTTTGTATATGCATATTATAACCGGGCCAATATCCTGGTATCTATGAAAGATTACCGCGGAGCATTGGTAGACTATAATAAAGCTATTGAGCTGGATAGCCGTTTCTCTGATGCGTACTACAACAGGGGGCTGACCAATATTTTCCTGGGTAACAACCGACAAGGTATTCAGGATTTGAGTAAGGCTGGCGAACTGGGTATCTTTGCGGCTTATAATGTAATTAAGCGCTTTACGACTGTAGAAGAGCAATAATAAAGTCATGCACAAAAAAGCGAGTTCCTGAAAAAGGAACTCGCTTTTTTTGTGCATGATAGTTGTAAATTTCTCTAGTTTGGTACATGTTTGGCGCCTTTTGTACACACTTTATGAAAATTCTATTTTAAAGTTGATTTTTATCGGGGTAATTTTATGGTGTAAGTTATACATTCATTGGAAGAGAAGATGCTTTTGTTGGGCTGTACTATGGTTGCCGGTCTTCTCCTTGACGGTAATGAAGAAGAAATTGATTTATGACGTTTTGTGGGGCTGTTTGTTCACTGACAATTGAAAAGCGGGCTCGGATTGTGTATAAATGGCATTAAGTTTTCATGGTAAAAGAGTTATTAATAGACATAAAATAAAAATAAGATGAAACAAGTTGTTATTTTTTTAATTGTATTCTTTTCCTGCGCTGCAATGAAGGCGCAGTATAAAATTGGTGACATCTATAATGAGGGAGGCCTTAAAGGTATTGTAGTGAGAGTGGACGATAAAGGTCTGCATGGTATAATAATGTCATTGGATAGATTTGGTGGAAAGTGGTACCTGAACAAAAAAGCCAAGTTTCTCACAGATGCATTCTATGAGGATGATGGAGAAAAAAATATGGCTGTTATTGAAAGGTATATTACCGAAAATGGCCAAACCTGGGAGATGTTTCCTTTTTTTCAGTGGTGTAGAAACAAAGGTGAAGGATGGTATGCACCGGCTCGCGAAGAAATGGAGTTGATTATTGCGGCAATGAATGGTTCTGTAGGTAAATATAGTGAATCTAATATGAAGGCGTTTGACAGGATTATTACTGATAATGGTGGTGACAGTCTGTATGGAAACGTGGACTTGCCGATGGGTGGAAAAATGCCCTATACCCTTTTGACTTCTACAGAGGCAAACAAGGGTAAGGTTTGCATGGGTGGTTTTTTTCAGACTTCTCCGTTCGGTACTCCTGATGCAAAAATATTTGAGGGCTCCAAAAAACATGGACGGTATCTCGGATCTCGTGCCATACATAAATTCTGATCAGTGATGAAAAAGTATTTGGCTTTATTGATGGCGGTGTACGCTAATTTATTAAATCTGCATGCTCAGACGTATTATGATGTGGGTGAGGTAATAGAAATAGATGGTCATAAAGCTATTATTTACGAAGTTGATGAATCTGGACAGCATGGGAAGGCGATGTATGTAAAAGTTTTCAGAGGCGTAGACGGGCCATGGTGTAATCATATGAAGTATGCGAAGCAATTACCCTCCTTGGCCAATAGAAAGGATGGACTTTCTAACACCAGAAAAGTCGTGTCATTTGCTCATGAAAAAAATGTATTGTCTTGTTTTCCGGTTTTTGAGTGGTGTAACAACCTTGGAGAAAACTGGTACATTCCGTCGGTTGAGGAGCTCGAAGCTTTCATCAATTTCTGGATTGGAAATAATGTGGTTCTTGACTGGGATGAAGATGTGGAAAATACAATGGATGATAACAGTATATTTTACAAAACAATAAACAATAAGTTGCTTGATGCGGGTGGCTCTGCATTCCTCAATGGAGTGTACACTTCTACCGTTACTGATGATGGAAAAGTATATGTGTTTCAGTTCGACCGGAAAAAGAATTCCTGGAAGTTTAATTTGAAATCCAGAACGAAATTGGGTGAAGATTGTGTAGGTAGGGCTTTTGTTAGATTTTAGATTATGAAAATGGTGTTTAGAGTTTTTATTGGGGCGGTTATATGTGTGTGTTTCTGTCAAAGTAACACGTGTGCTCAAGACTACAGCAGATACCGTAGGAGCTCTTTATATTCTATTTTATTGAATCATCCTGAACAACGTTTTTCAGATGAGATTGTTCGTGCTTTCAAAGAGATTCCTATACCGGAAAGATATAATAATCATAATTTGAAGTTTACGGTTATGAATGCTCCTGTCATAGAGGAACTCACAAAAGAAGAACTTGAAGGTGCATATAAGGACGCAATATGGAATATGCTTAACCGAAATAAAATAGGCGGTAGACTTGTTGAGAAATGGTTTAATTATAGTAGCCGGACAAAAGGATTTGATTTGTCTTTGGTGAAGGAGAGAGGGATTTATGATGCCAGTGTCTTTGATATTGATATAGCATTAAACTCTGTGCGGAGAATGGCGTTATTGGAGGATGCCGGTGAGGAACTGATTTCGTATACTTATATACTTGTGAATGATATTCGTTATGCGGATAAAACTACCCAGCGGAATTTACAGGGAATAGCAACTACAGCAGGTTTATTTGCCTCTTTGTTGATTCCCGGAGTCGGAGGAGTGGTGGCTACAACTGCAGCGCGCACCTTGTATCCTGTTGCCTTGAGGATTAATGATTTGGTCGTTGGCTTTAAAGTTTATGTGACATCCTATCTTTTCAGACTTGATTGGAATAAAGATATTGCGAACTTTTTTTATTCACAGTTTTGGTTTGAGCCAGGAGCAAGTGACTCTCTAGAAAAATATCATTCGTTTAAGAAAAATCTATCTGCGTTTAAGATAAGATATCTTGGATGTGCTACTATATACAGTGGGGATACGAGTCTGGCCGGTGTGGAATATGAATCAGATATGTTTAAAAAAGTATGTACACGGGCAATTGACTTGTCTATATCGGAATTGCAAAAGCAATTCGACGAATTTAAGGTTTTCTCTCCTTTGGTTTCCACTGATCCGTTTGTTTCTTATATAGGCCTGAAAGAAGGGATAACGGAGAATTCTAAATTTGAGGTTCTCGAAATTTCAATCGATGAGAATGGGAAAACATCATATTCCAGAAAAGGAGTCTTAAAACCAATTAAGGGGAAGATATGGGATAATCGTTATATGGCCGAATTTGAAGAAAATTATGATTCTTCTATAACTGGTACATCATTTGAAGTTATTTCGGGCAGTGATTTTTATCCTGGAATGCTACTACGGGAAATGGACTGATTCATGGGAGAAAGGGATTGCTCTAAATATACATCTGTTGCTATATCTTAAGCTGGAGAAATTCCTGGATAGTTTTATAGGTATGGTTTTAAAGTGCGAAGAGGAAGATTGATGGGTTCTACGGATTTTTCTTTTGGATTTATTCCAATGAAGTTTAATGGATGGTGCCTTTTACATGAAGCGCAGACACGGAGAAGATTAGCAGATGATTTTCGGTTGCACTTGTGTGGAAGGCTTTTTCATTTTTTTTGTAAGAAAGATGGGTGACTTTCTCGAAAATGGGTTTCTTTATAGGATGCATCATTTATTGAAAAAAATAGCGTATTACCAAAAGTTTTATTTAAATTTGCAAGCTACAAAAAGTATATAGAATATTAATACATAAAGATTATGATTAAGATAACTTTTCCTGACGGCTCGGTTCGTGAATATAACGAAGGAGTAACTGGTCTGCAGATTGCAGAAAGTATCAGTTCACGTCTGGCACAAGATGTGTTGGCTTGTGCGGTAAATGGTGAGACTATCGACTTGACAAGACCTATTAACGAAGATGCTGAATTCGTTCTCTATAAATGGGAAGATGAACAAGGTAAGCACGCATTTTGGCACACCAGTGCGCATTTGCTGGCAGAAGCATTGCAGGAGCTTTACCCGGGTATTCAGTTCGGTATAGGTCCGGCTATCGAAAACGGATTCTATTATGATGTAGATCCGGGAGAAGCTGTGATTAAAGAAGGCGATTTGGCTGCTATCGAAAAGAAAATGGCTGAACTGGCTGCCAAGAAAGAAGTATTGGTTCGTCAGAATATAGCTAAGGAAGATGCATTGAAAATGTTCAGTGAAAGAGGAGAAACTTACAAATGTGAGTTGATTTCTGAACTGGAAGACGGACATATCACTACATATACACAGGGTGCATTTACAGACCTTTGCCGTGGTCCGCACTTGCCTTCTACTGCTCCTATCAAAGCTATCAAACTGTTGTCGGTTGCCGGAGCATATTGGAGAGGACAGGAAGACCGTAAGCAGATGACTCGTATCTACGGTATCACCTTCCCGAAAAAGAAGATGCTCGATGAGTATCTGGCTATGCTGGAAGAAGCAAAGAAACGTGACCACCGTAAGATTGGTAAGGAAATGGATTTGTTCATGTTCTCGGATACAGTAGGTAAGGGACTTCCGATGTGGTTGCCGAAAGGTACTGCGCTGCGTATCCGTCTGCAGGATTTCCTGCGCCGCATTCAGGCTCGTTACGATTATCAGGAAGTAATGTGTCCGCCTATCGGAAACAAATTGCTGTACGTAACTTCTGGTCACTATGCTAAATACGGTAAGGATGCATTCCAGCCTATCCATACTCCGGAAGAAGGTGAAGAATACTTCCTGAAACCGATGAACTGTCCGCATCACTGTATGATTTATAAGAACACTCCGCGTTCTTACCGTGATCTGCCTTTGCGTATTGCAGAATTCGGTACAGTATGCCGTTACGAACAGAGTGGTGAGTTGCACGGATTGACTCGTGTACGTAGCTTTACTCAGGACGATGCACATATCTTCTGCCGTCCGGATCAGGTGAAGGATGAGTTCTTGCGTGTGATGGATATTATTTCCATTGTATTTACTTCAATGGGATTGGAAAACTTCGAAGCTCAGATTTCCTTGCGTGACAAAGAAAATCGTGAAAAATACATCGGTAGCGATGAAAACTGGGAAAGAGCTGAACGTGCTATTGTAGAAGCATGCGAAGAAAAAGGCTTGAAGGCGAAAGTAGAATACGGTGAAGCTGCATTCTATGGTCCTAAATTGGACTTCATGGTGAAGGATGCCATTGGCCGTCGCTGGCAGTTGGGTACTATTCAGGTAGACTACAACTTGCCTGAACGCTTCCAGTTGGAATATATGGGTTCAGACAATCAGAAACATCGTCCGGTAATGATTCACCGTGCACCGTTTGGATCTATGGAACGCTTTGTGGCTGTGCTGATTGAACATACTGCCGGTAAATTCCCGTTGTGGCTGACTCCGGATCAGGTAGCTATCCTGCCTATCTCTGAAAAGTTCAACGATTATGCTAACCAGGTTCGTCTGGAACTGAAGAAGAACGATATCCGCGCTATTGTAGACGATCGTAACGAAAAGATTGGACGTAAGATCCGCGATAATGAAATGAAACGTATTCCTTACATGCTGATTGTAGGTGAAAAAGAAGCCGAAAATGGTGAAGTAGCCGTACGTAAACAGGGTGAAGGAGACAAAGGAACGATGAAAATCGAAGAATTTGCAAAAAATATTGCGGAAGAAGTTCATAATATGATAAATAAATGGTAACTTTGCAACCGTTTGCAGGAGAAGGACATCTTTCTCCTGTAAACGGAACAAAGAATAATATATAATTAAAACAAAAGACAAACAAGGAAGAAAAGTATTTTTAATGAAGAATGACACTTTAAAAGGGCAACACCGAATCAATGAACAGATTCGCGCCAAAGAAGTCCGCATTGTGGGCGACGATATTGAATCAGCAGTTTATCCAATCGCTCAAGCTTTGAAAATGGCAGAAGAGCATGAAGCTGACTTAGTAGAAATTTCACCCAACGCTGTTCCTCCAGTTTGTAGAATTATAGATTATTCTAAATTCCTTTACCAGTTGAAGAAACGTGCAAAGGAACAGAAGGCAAAGCAGGTGAAGGTGAACGTGAAGGAAATCCGTTTCGGACCTCAGACCGACGAACACGATTACAACTTCAAACTGAAGCATGCCATTGGTTTCTTGCAGGATGGAGATAAGGTAAAGGCTTATGTGTTCTTCAAAGGACGTTCTATTCTGTTCAAAGAACAGGGTGAAGTATTGTTGCTTCGCTTTGCAAACGACCTGGAAGAATATGCAAAGGTAGAACAGATGCCGCTTTTGGAAGGAAAGAGAATGACTATCTCATTGGCTCCTAAGAAACCGGGTGCTCCTAAAAAGAACGGATAAGTTGTCTCAGACAAATGAAAGAGAGAGTGCGTAACGTGCCGGTATAGTACGTTGCCACCGTTAATAATAATAATTAAAATTTTAACAAGATGCCAAAGGTAAAGACTAACTCCGGTGCTAAAAAAAGATTCGCTCTTACCGGAACAGGTAAAATCAAGAGAAAGCACGCTTTTCACAGTCACATTTTGACTAAGAAAACTAAGAAGCAGAAAAGAAACCTTGTTCACTCAGGATTGGTACACAATGCCAACTTGACTCAGGTGAAAGAACTGCTTTGCATGAAGTAATCTTCAAAAGCGTACACGTATCATTAAAATTATTAACCGAATGCATTAGCCTCAAGTCCGGTTGTAAAATATCGGCGCTATCATTCAAAAAAGAATTAAAACTATGCCAAGATCAGTAAATCACGTTGCTTCAAGAGCAAGAAGAAAGAAAATTTTAGGTTTAACCAGAGGTTACTTTGGTGCAAGAAAAAACGTTTGGACCGTTGCTAAGAACACTTGGGAAAAAGGTTTGACTTATGCATACCGCGACCGTAAGAACAAAAAACGTAACTTCCGTGCATTGTGGATTCAGCGTATCAACGCAGCTGCTCGTCTGGAAGGTATGTCTTACTCTAAGTTGATGGGTGCATTGCACAAAGCAGGTATCGAAATCAACCGTAAGGTTTTGGCTGACTTAGCTATGAACCATCCAGAAGCATTCAAAGCTGTTGTTGCTAAGGCAAAAGCTGCTTAATGCGGTATACGGTATTAAAAAGTATAGAAAAGAGATGTTTATTTTTAAACATCTCTTTTTTTTATGACTATATGGCTTTTTTTGTCGCTGATGTCTTTTGAAAAGCTGTCATTATGATGTTTTCTTAGGCGGAAGCTGAATGGAAGAAAAGGTTTTTCCGATACATATTCCGCAGATTAAAAATTAAAATGTTCTGCTATTAATTCGGGTAAAATTTTGTAGAACCAAAAAAATATAATATATTTGTAATACAAAAATGAAGCCGTACTTGCAGAATCGGGAAACTCATCAAATTTATAAGAAATGCCGAGACAAGCTTCATCTTCCAATGGCGGGCCACGCCTTCGGGTAGCATTTATGCCGGTGGATTACAAAGGAAGAGGGCACTCAAATCCTGTTTTTCGGAGTTTCGTCACGCCTCGGGTGCGGCTTCTCCTTATAAAGCGAAGAATTTTGTATTGAAATACATGATTCTTCGCTTTATTTTTTGTATGATCTAAAAATAGAAGCATAGAAAGACTCTTTCCGAAATAAAGTAATATGATTGAGAAAATGAAAGTGAAGGCAATTTTTCTGGATGTAGATGGAACTTTAATCAGTTTCAAGACGCATAAGATACCTCAGACGACAATCGATGCGCTGACTAAAGTACATGAGAAAGGGATGAAAATTATTATAGCGACAGGTAGGGGAGCTACCGACTTGCTGGAACTGGAGGCGATTCCCTATGATGCCGTCGTTTCGTTGAATGGTTCTCGGTGTGTGCTTCGCGATGGTACTGAGATCATTTCTTATCCCATTGGTCGGGAAGACTTTCATACAGTCCTTCATCTTGCCGAACAGTATGGTTTCCCATTGGCTTTGGAAGTGGAAAAAGGGATACTTGTGAATTATGTGAATGATACAGTGATTGCTCTTTCCGAACTGACGAATCATCCTGTACCTCAGGTTGTAGATATTGTGAGCGAATTTGATGCTTGTACGTGTTGTCAGCTTTGTATTTACTGTGGAGAAGAAGTTGAAAAGGAAATAATGAATCAACTTCCGGGATTGGCTGTTTCGCGCTGGAATCCATATTTTGCAGATGTAAATGCGACTGGTGTAAACAAGGCATCCGGAATGGCTGATGTGGCAGCTTGTTTAGGCTTTTCTTTGGATGAGAGTATGGCTTTTGGAGATGGAGGAAATGATATTCCCATGCTTAAGGCTGCCGGTATAGGTATCGCAATGGGCGGTGCATCGAGTCGGGTAAAGGAGTGCGCTGACTTTATTACAGACGATGTAGATGAAGATGGTATCTTGCATGCTCTTGTGCATTTTGGCATTATTGGATAGCAGATAATGGGTTATATATTTCCTTGTTACCAGTAAAAATGTGGTAATAAAATGAAAAAGGAAAAGCAATTTTTTATAAATGGGCGAGAAAACGAGGTTCTTCTTAAAAACTGGGAAACTTCTGATGGGTGTATAGCTACTGACAGAATCACAGTAGATGGCTTGCCTGTCGGATATATGTATCGTGAGAAACCAGAAGAAGACAGTCCATTTGAAGGATATGATAGTGGGTGGCGGTTTACAGCAGGTGATGAGAGTGACGAATATATGCAAAAGGCCGAAAATAGTGGAATCTATAAACTGAATACTATCTGCCAGTACGACCCTGATATAATTCCGTTACTTCATGCTCCATACGGTACAGCTTATATCAGAGATGAAAATGGAGTGTTTCAAGAAGAACCATTTGAGCCCTTGGAAGAATAATGCTGGTAACAAGCGGTTCAAGATATTGTCGGACTGTGAGAGGGGGTTATGGAAAGGTTTACCTGTTGTATATGTCTGTATATGCAACAGGTAAACCTGCAAGTGGTGTTACTGCTATTATCGAAAGTATTTGAGAGTAATTCAGGGGAGTACCGGTAAAATGGATTCTATCTTTTGCTCAATATCATCGGGCAGTCGTGAAAAGAAGTCAAGTCCTGTAATTTTTTCTATGGAATCTACCGTAACCAGGTACTTGTCCAGTTTCTTATGGTCAGCTTTGTTTTCGAACAGGAAGCCCATAGCGATAGGATTCTTCCGATTGTATATCAGAACAACCTTAAAGAAGCGGTTGGGCACAGCTACCTTGTTTCGTCCGATACGTTCGGGTTTGGCTTTGTCGTAAATAGGACCGCAGGCGATGTACACTGTACCGTATTTCTTTGCCCATTGCCGGCAAGCTTCTTCCAGGTCTCCCCAGTCGTCGCGGTTCAGTTTTCTGTTTTGCGGGCAGATGTTGCTCATGTAGAAAGACTCCTGCATGGCCTGTTTGCTCCATTTCATATCAGCAGCTGGTGCCATATGTCCTCGGTCGTATCCGGAATTGGTATAATCGGCATGTTCTACACGTGGTTCCGGCAAATCGGGGTCGGGAAGAAATTTATTTTTTCTTTCCTCCTCTCCTGTAGTTTCCTGGCGTGTCAGTTCCCACGCTACCCAGTTAGGTGTCTTGTAGAAATTATTGTACGAAATGGTAAATGCTGTACGTTGCAGTTTTATTTCGTTCCGTTTTTTCAGACTGACCGGTATTTCAAGGTGCGAAGCTATTGTTTTTTCTCCAGATTGTCCCTTGTTTTTGAGTTGTTCGACAGGAACATTCGGAACCGCTTCCTTTACTTTTTCTATTGTCTGCTCGGCACGTTGCTTCCATGTTTCTGCTGCAGGAAGCTTTTGCTGATACTGATAAAAGAACAGTGCTCCTCCAATAAGAACTATCAGCAAGATAAAACCTTGTAGAGAACCGGTTGAATTGTTTTTTCTTTTACTCATAAAATTATATTAGTTTAAAGCGCATTCGGAAAATTCCCTCTTTATAATCTGAACTGATGATATGAAATGTACCGATTTCTGATGTATTTTCTACATGCAGACCGATGCAGAGACATTCATCGTAATCTCCCACATGGACGATTCGTACAGTTTCGGAAGCTCCTTCGGGCAGGCGCTTCAAGTCGAAACGTCCCAATGCTTCTGCCTGTGTAATAAATTCGGTAGTTACTGGTAGATGACGGGCGATCACTTCGTTTACGGTGCGTTCTATACATGCAATTTCTTCTTCGGAAGGAGCCTGTGGCAACGCGAAATCCAATTTGCTCTTTTTTCTTTCGATATGCGCTGAGACAGCCCGTCCACATCCGAAAAGATTGACCATTGTGCGGTTTACTATATGTTCGCATGTATGCATAGGAGGATACTCCTGCTTGTTGTGTTCGTTCAGTTCCATTTTTATATTTTTAGTGAGTATGGGCCAAAGTTAATCATTTATATGGAGATGTGTACTATCTGTATGAAGACAGAGTTTATGTTTATAGTCGAATGATTAAGGGACCACAGGAATTTCTATCTTTTCTCCTAAAAAACGGGGCTGTTTGTGGGTAAGGATATCTATACACATTTTTACACGGGCAAAGTATTCGCGTAATCGAGTTTTCAACCCGAATAGTCGGGAAACATTTTGAGCGTTATAGCCGATGGCATCTATTCCGTACGCTTGAGCGATGAAAATGGCTCGTTCATTATGGAATTTCTGGCTGATAATAGTAATGGAGTTCTGACCAAATATCTTCTTGGCACGTACTACGGAGTCCAGTGTCCGTAATCCAGCATAATCCAGATAAATCACTTTTGAAGGTATTCCTAACCGGATAAGTGCCTGTTTCATACTTTCGGGTTCGTTGTAATTGCTACGGCTGTTGTCTCCACTAATTAGGATATAGCTGATTTTTCCGGCTTTATACAAATCTGCAGTGGCCTGTATACGATAAAGAAAATAGAGATTATCTTCTCCGTTTCTCAGTTTGGGAGAAGTGCCTAACAAAAGAGCTGTATTCCGATACGGTATTTCTGTGGTAGTGTTGTATATCTTATGCTCTGCTGCTTGTTTGACGAGATAGTTGCAGTAATACAGACATCCGATGAGGCAGATACAGAAAGCAATACCTGTATACAGAAGAGTTTTTACGGATAAAAATCGGTGAAAGGTCGGATGATGCTTCATAATACAACTCCTGTGCTGTTTATTCATTCTTTTCTTTGTTCTTTTTCTCCAGTAACATATTCATGAAGGCGGAACTGATGATACCGGTAGGGATAGCAATCATAGCGATACCAATAAGACTGATGATACTGCTGAGTAATCGTCCCAGTGGAGTAACCGGATAAATGTCTCCATAGCCCACGGTAGTAAAGGCAACGATAGCCCACCAGAATCCATCGCCTATGTTTTCGAAAGCTTGGGGCTGTGCATTTCGTTCGATATAATACATTAATATGCCGGAAAATCCCAGCATGATGCCACAAGCCGTATAGGAAGTAATCAATTCATCTTTTACCTGATTAAGTACACTGCCTATCATTTGGAAAGAGCGGGAATAACGTATTAGCTTGAAAATAATTAATATATAGGCTAAAACTACCAAATGAAGGTGAGGAGAGTCATTGTAAAAATATATAATGACGAATGGTAATATAGCCACAAAGTCGATTATTCCGTAAAAAGAAAACAGGTAATGCAGCCTGGCCATCCATGCACGTTTATACTGAATATATTGTACAGGAGCAGCTGCAATCCGTAATCCGTATTCTATTGTAAAGATTAAAGAAGCCAAATAGTTGAAAGTATAAAGCCATGAGCGGTATGGCAGAGACTCGTCAAAAGAACTGTAGATAACAGAAAAAATAGAGCCTATGATGAAAAACAGTACAAAATACCGAAACCATTTTTTCATTAGTTGTTTATGGATCGTTCGATAGAGTTTTTCATGGCGTATCAGATGAGGTATTTTTTCTATAATGGGAGGTAAAGGGTTATTAGTATATTTCATGTCTGAAAAATGTAAGGTTAAAGATATAAATCAAATTATATACAAATATAAAATTAATTTTTGTATATAGCTTGATGGAAAGAATTTAGTATTGATAAATGGATATAGAATAAGTGAAATGATGTTTTTAGCAGTATTGATTACTATGAGTTTGGGGTAAATTGAGTATGGGCATAAAAAAAGGAGTACCGCTGTACTCCAACCTTTTGTTAACCTTAAATCTAATACTATGAAAAACACATTGCAAAGGTATAGCTTTTTATTGAATCGGCAAACTTAACTAATAGAAAAAGATGCTGTATAACATGATTTAACAATATTGTTCTTATATATTAAATTTATTGACAATATGGCTATACTGTTTCAGGAAAGAGTAAAGATTTTCTCAATAAAATATATTTGCTTATCAATTGTTTTTTGCAGATATAAACATTTTTACGTATTTTGCATAAAATATTAAGAACATCATTATCATGAAACTGAAAAAGCATTTTTTACTTCCTTTGATGTGTGGCTCTCTTCTTTTCAATGTGAGCTGTACAGAAAAGCCTGTGCCCGGTAGTGTGAATCTGATTCCTCAAGTACAATCTGTGGAGTTTCAGCGTGGATCTTTACCGTTGAATTCACTTCAGACTATTTGTACATCGGAAGAGTGGAAAACTGTAGCCGAACAGTTTATGCAGGATTTTAAGAATCATGCCGGTTGTGTATTACAGTGGAGCGACAATTCGAAATCATCTGTTCGTATTGAAAAGTCGACGGAACTTTTGGGAGAAGCTTATGTGTTGAAGGTTACGGCAGATGCTGTAATCTTACAAGCTGGTACTGAACAAGGTGTTGCACGTGCACTGACTACGCTTTATCAGCTGCTGTTGACTGCAGAAAACAATGAGTTACCAGCTTTGACCATTCAAGACCAGCCTCGTTTCAGTTATCGTGGTTTGATGCTCGATTGTAGCCGCCATTTCTGGACGGTGGATGAATTGAAAAAGACAATCAGCCAAATGGCTTTCTTTAAGTTGAATACTCTGCATTTGCATCTGACCGATAATAATGCATGGCGTCTTGCTATGGATAAATATCCAGAACTTACTGAAAAAGGAACCTTTTATGCCGATTATCCTGAACTGTCTGGTAAATTCTATACGAAAGACGATTTAAAAGAGGTGGTTCGTTATGCTGCCTTATATGGTGTTGAGATTATGCCCGAAGTCGATTTGCCCGGTCATAGCACCGCATTGTTGGCTGCGATGCCTCAATTTTCCTGTAATGGGGGTTCATTTGAGGCCTATCCTGAAGAGATGCCGGTGAACGAACGTAAGCGGGGAAATGAAAATATGATTTGTGTAGGAAATCCGGCTTCTTATGCGTTTGCCGAAGAGGTAGTCAATACCTTAATCGAGATATTCCCATCAAAATATATTCACCTGGGAGGTGATGAAGTGCCTACTCACGTGTGGGAAAAATGCCCGAAGTGTATGGCGCTATACAAAAAAGAAGGAATGAAGCAACCCGGTGAACTGCAAGACTATTTTACTCGCAAGATGAGTGAATTGGTTCGTTCTAAAGGTAAGATTATGGTAGGATGGGATGAAATCAACGAACGTCATGCTGCTACGTCCGATGATGTACTTACCGTTTGGAGAGATACTGGAGAGAAACAGCAGAAAGAAGCGTTGGAACGCCATATCCCGGTCATTATGTGTCCGCAGCATGGTTGTTATCTGGACTGGGGATATGCCGGAAACTCTGTACGTAAGTCGTATGAGTGGGATCCTGTACTTCCGGGTGTAACCAAGGAACAGGAAGCTCTGATTAAAGGAGGACAAGGTGCATTGTGGACCGAACGTGTTGCTACACAGTCTCGTGTAGAATGGATGTTGTATCCACGATTGTCTGCATTGGCCGAAGTGTTGTGGAGTCCGAAAGAGCAGCGAAACTGGGACAGTTTCTATCAGCGTATTACATCCTACTATCCGGTAATGGAAAAACTGGGTATCAACTTTTATGAAGACGATGCTCTGAATGAAAAAGAGTTTGTACCTACAGAAGAAAAACCGGCACTGATCCGTGCAGCACATATTGATACTAATATTCCTGTCAATATGCCTTATCATCCGGAATATGCCTTCGATGGAAGAAACAATTCTTTCTTTTGGGGAGGAAGTACAGTTGGTAAAGAACATTATTTTACAGTGTTGCTGACAGAGGTTACTCCTGTCAAAGAGATTGAGGTTATTACAGGTGATTCGAAAGATTATATTACAAAGGCTGATTTGATGACCAGTACAGACGGAACAAATTTTGTAACAGTCGGTACATTCGATGAATACGGACAGGCCAAAGTACAACTGAATGATGAACCTGTCAAAGCCGTGAAGATTCAGGTCACCGGACAACATACTTGTTGGCCTATTATTAAGGAAATCATCCTGAAATAAGCATTTAATTGATAAATTGGAAAGCAGTGTTCTATTGTTGAATTGCCTGTTCGGAGGTATATTGACAATGAGGAACACTGCTTTTTACTTATCCGAAATATTGCAGATAAACTCATGGGATATGATGAAAAAAGCAGATTTTGAAAAATGGAATGCTTCCATCCGAAAAAATGTGGGGCGAGAATATGGTTTCCGACAGAGTTCGTATATAAATTATATAGTGCTTTCCGGATATTTCTTTTGTCTTGGTCCTACACATTTTAATAGAGTACGTTTGGAGGTCAAACCTTTGTATGTAGATGATTTGTGGTGGCAGATATTAGGAATATCAGAAGTACGGATGACAATGAGTCTGAGGGGGACAGGAGTTTTGGCTCTGCAAGCACAGGAGTTGGCTAGTTATGAAGCCGTGACTAGTGACTGGCGTTGTGTAGATGAAGAGACTCTGAAGGGAGTTTGGTATCGTGTGTTTGGTGATGCTTTTCAGAAAATACAGTCCTTTCTGGAGAAAAACCCTGAAGCTGAATTTTTTGTCCCGGATGAAGCCCGAATTATGGATCGAGACCGACTCTTCTATTTGATGACATTATTGCATCGGGGACGGTTGGAAGAAGTAGTAACCATCTTGGATGAGGCTAAAAGAAACGGACATATTTGTTCGAATCAAATCAATTCGCAAGACAGTTATGCATACATCCGTCAGTGGTGTGAAAAAAAACGGTAGAATGTTGTTCTGTAAATAACAGAAACCGAAAACTCTGTTTTCCTTTTGACATTACACACTGCTTTTTGTACCTTTGCAACAGGAAAAGAACTGTAGATTATGGCATTTGAAGCAACAAAAAGAGAGTGGGGCGAACTGTATGCATTTTTTCGCCTGCTCGCAGACGGATATGTATATGCCGGAACTCCGGAAGGAAAACGGAATGAATCGCTCCGTATACCGGTAGCAATGGTACAGCGTGAAGAACACGATGGCACACGCCGTTATATTGTGGAGAAGGATACGATTCATATTGTAGGAGAGAATATGGATAAGCGTATTCCACGTGAAGATTTTGATACGGTAGCTGCATTGGTGCTGGACAGCGTACGTCAAAGCAGAGAAGATGAAGTGACTTCTGCCGATGGGGTAGAAGAGTTTTTGGATGAGATTGCTTTGTTCGACCTGGAAGCAAAGACAGACGATCGTACTGACTTTAGTGTGGCCTTTTATAGTACGGAGGCTCCTCTTACCGGATTCTGTGTTCGTTCACGTCTGGGAATGATGATTCCTCTGTTGGATGGCGGACGTTCGGCTAATTTCAAATTCGAACAGACAGGTGTAAAATTTGCCGTACCTACTGTAAATAAAATCAATGCAGAAGGCGAGGAAGATGATGTAATCAGCCGTATGCTGATGATTGAACGTTTGGGAGGAAATCTGAAGTATAACGATGTGGCCGATAAGATTTTCAGAAGCAATCTTTCGATGATTGATCTTCATATGGGACGTCTGTTGGCTGAGATGACCCGACTCATGTGGCTCGACGGTATTACAAAGGTATCGGAATTGACCGAAGAAGTGAAAAAACTGAATCCGCTGAAGATTAAGGATGAACTCATCAATAAGCACGGATTTTATGAATATAAGGTGAAAGAATTGCTGCTGGCATTGGCTGCCGGCATGCGTCCTGCCAAGTTGTACAACGGAACAGATTCTGCCATTGCAGGTTTTCTGCTGGTGACAGGAGATGGACAGGTGATTTGCTACCAGCGTGCTTTCCGTCAGACTTTTGCCGACTTCCTGTTCTACAATACACGCCTGGAAAAAGGTTCTACAGAAAAAGACAAATATGGCTATCTGGAACGTGAAAACGGGGTGTATTATTTTAAACTGAATTTGAAAATAGGATTATTGAAACGATGAGTTGTGAATCAACAATCAATAAGAATACCGGGAGCATTGCTTTCGGTATTTTATTTGCACTTAGTTTGTCGCATTGCACAAACGATATGTTGCAGTCAGTCATCATGGCGGTTTATCCGCTGATAAAGGATGAACTGGTATTAAATTTTACTCAGGTAGGTTTGATTACCCTGGTCTATCAGATAGCAGCTTCTGTATTTCAGCCAGTTGTAGGTTTGATTACAGACCGCCATCAGAAAGTGTGGTCTCTTCCAGCTGGTATGACTTTTACTTTTATCGGCTTGCTGTTGCTGGCATGGGTGCATCATTTCTGGATGGTTCTGCTGGCGGTAGGGTTGATAGGAATCGGTTCTTCCATTTTTCATCCTGAAGCATCGCGGCTTACTTATCTGGCTTCAGGCGGTAAACGGGGACTTGCTCAGTCTTTGTTCCAGGTAGGAGGCAATCTGGGTGGTTCATTTGGTCCGTTGCTGGCAGCTTTGGTTATTGCTCCTTATGGCAGACAGAATGTGGTCTTTATTGCTTTGCTGGCTTTGGTAGGAATGGCTATTATGTGGCCTATCTGTCGTTGGTACCGTTCGAAATTGAAAGAATGGGATGAACGGCGGAAACAGAATCGGGGAGTACATCATGAGATGCCTTATTCATTGAAGAAGACCATCTTTGCCATTGCAATTATTATTGTGCTGATATTTTCCAAGTATATCTATATGGCCAGTTTGAGCAGTTATTATACTTTTTATCTGATTCATAAATTTGGTGTATCGGTACAGGATTCACAACTTTATCTGTTTATCTTCCTCTTTGCAACAGCTGCCGGTACATTGGTAGGTGGTCCGCTGGGTGATAAGATTGGTCGTAAATACGTGATTTGGGGGTCTATTTTGGGAGTGGCTCCTTTCAGTATGCTGATGCCGTATGTAGGACTTCCGGTTACAGTGGTTCTTAGTTTTCTTATTGGTTTTATTCTGTCTTCTGCCTTTCCTGCCATATTGGTCTATGCACAGGAACTGCTTCCATATAAGCTGGGACTTATTTCGGGTATTTTCTTCGGCTTTGCCTTTGGAGTGGCAGGTATTGCATCGGCTGTGTTAGGCAACTTTGCCGATGTGTATGGTATAGAATATGTGTATAAGGTAGTAGCCTTTACGCCGCTATTGGGATTCGTTGCTTGCTTCTTGCCCAATTTGAAGAAACATGCAGAGTAATATCTGCATAATAAAAAAATGGATGGAATGTTTATACTTAATTGAAAGAATTTGACAAAAGAGAGGTATGTTGTACAAGACTTGTAAAAAAACAATATATTTGTGCATTATAAGAATAAATAGATAAAACGTTATGAAAACATTATTTTCATTCCTTTTTTTATTGTGTCTTTTAACCTTCGGAACACAGTATGTGTATGCCCAAGGAGGTGGATCGACAGCCTTTCCTAATGGACGGAATTTTTACTATCAGAAGGGTAATACAGTTGATTTGCTTCATATAGATTTTTATATTGATGAGGCTGATGGTGATAGACTTTGTCATGTTATGCAGAATGGTATACTGACGTTCTATGAAATGACGGGAGTATCTACAGACGGGTTGGAATTTCGCAGTGTAAAATTTCAGCCTGAAGTTAAGATGGTGACACAATTGTGGGGTACCTTTCCACAGATGACAGGGCGAATAATCAATGTTGATACTGGTGGTAGGATGACGGTTGTACCGGGATATAGTTATGTGACTATTAATGGTAAAACTTATAATAAAGCCATCAGTAAGGAAGAGTATAATCGTATATTCGATCAGGTATATGGTAATAATTCACCTACTTATATACCTGACACGGGTGGAAATAACTCTGGCTCCAATTCAAATGGTGGCTATCAAGAGTTACCTTCTAAACATACATCTACAGTATGTCCGGAATGTCATGGAAGCGCGTTCTGCCAAAAATGTAAAAATAGTGGTGTAGTGTATAATCCTAATGGAGGTGGTTATTATCAATGTCCGACTTGTAGAGGTTCTGGACGTTGTTATATGTGCCATGGAACAGGTCGAATTAATTAGTATTATTGTTTGATACATTTTATAAATAATAAAAGAATAACTCAGTTATTGTCCTCAATAGCTGAGTTGTTTTTTATATTTTAAATTCTTGGTAAAAAACGAAGATTCTTATTTTTAATCTTTTAGCATAGGGATATTTTTCTGGATGTAAATATATGAGAAAAGTTACATATGGTAAAAGAAAGGAAAAGCCTGCAGTATTTTGTACTGCAGGCTTTTTTATAAAGTTTTTCTAAAAGAATCAGAATCTCTGTGGAGGCTTATTTGCCGATTTTTATTTTCAAAATTTTGCCACCGTATGCAGGCAGTGTAATGGCAACCGGTTTATTTGCTGTAAACGAAATGGTTTCCTTCTGGCTGTCGAGCAAATTGGTAGCAGTAATGCTTTCGTATTCAGGCATGTTCAGATACTCAAATGCATGTGCCGGAAGATTGATGGAAACCTGTGCCGGAGTTTCGTCGAAGTTGACTGCAATGAGCAATACCTCATTCTCCTGTTTACGGAGAAAAGCATACTGTCTGTGCTCGTTCATCTGCCATCCTCCCTGATTTACGTACATCAAATCGAAGAAAGTACCTTCGCGAAGTGCTGCTTCCTGATTACAGAGGTTAAGCAGGCGGCTATAGAACTTGCGCAGTTCTTTCTCTTTTGGACTAAGCAGATGGGTATTGTAGCGTCCGTTGTTGCTCCAGCGGTACAAACTGTTTACACTCCAATAGTCGAAGATGGTAGTTCGTCCGTCTCTTCCGCTAAATCCTTCCTCGTCCATACCCGGTTCTCCCAGTTCCTGTCCGAAATAGATCATCATTGGATTCGTATTCATGCAAGCCGATACAATAAGAGCCGGAAGCGCCTTGAACGGATTGCCGGCAAAGAAGTCGGAAGCAATGCGCTGTTCGTCGTGATTTTCAAGGAAGTTGAGCATGTGGCTTTGAATGTCGTTCACACTTTGCCAGCATGAGGTAATAGCAGTAGCAGAGCTGTACCCACAAGTGATGCCTCTCAGTGTGTCGTACAATCCTACCTTATCGTACAGATAATCGAATTTTCCGTTGAACAGATAGTTGCGGTATTCGTTCGGATTGTAGACTTCGGCAATAAATATCAGGTTCGGATATTGGGCTTTTACTTCCGGAATTGCCCATCCCCAGAACTCGCACGGAACCATTTCTGCCATGTCGCAGCGGAAGCCGTCAATTCCTTTTCCTGCCCAGAACAGAAGAATATCTTTCATCTTATGCCAGGTATCTGGAATGGGTGAAAAATGATTTCCTGTATTGTGAATGTAATCTGTTCCGTAGTTAAGTTTTACTGTTTCGTACCAGTCGTTCCGGTTAGGGTAGGCATCGAAACGGTTGTTTCCCGTAGCTTTGGCGGGTGATTCATAGTAATCTCCCATACTTTCATTATGAAGGTCTATTTCTCCTTCCAGTTTTTGTCCGGGGATGTAATAGAAATTGTTGTCGGGAGAGAAAGCTATATTAGGATTATCGGTTTCTCCCAGATCTTTCACTCTTCTGGGTTTGGCAAGCGACTGGTATTGACGGGATACATGATTCGGCACAAAATCGATAATGACTTTCAGACGGTTGGCATGTGTACGTTCAATCAGGGTTTCAAACTCCTTCATGCGTTGATTGACGTTTACAGCCAAATCGGGGTCTACGTCATAATAATCTCTGATGGCATAGGGAGAACCCGCTTTTCCTTTTACGATAGAAGGGTGATTGCGAGGGATACCGTAAGCTGTGTAGTCAGTTTGTGTAGCATGTGCAATGACGCCGGTATACCATATATGTGTGGTTCCCAATTTTTTTATTTCCTGCAGGGCCTGATTAGTGAAGCCCGCCATCTTTCCGCAGCCGTTTTCTTGTAACGAGCCGTTATAAACGGAGGTTGGTTTGGAATTTCCGAACAGTCGGGTAAAAACTTGGTAAATAATAATCTTTTCCATTTCTATATGTTTATTTTTTGTACTCTTTTAAAAAATCTAATGTGGCAAAATAACCGGCACTGAATATCTCTTCGGCTCTGTCTAATTCGTGATTGCCGTATTTTTCCAGTCCGTCGGGGGCTATTACCCAATCGGCCTGCTCCAGTTCTGTCAGACTGTTGGACTGGAACATAAAGTGATATGCCCGTAGTGCAATGTGGATGATATCGTTTTTGTACTCATCGGCCATCAGTTTGTATACGTTTAAGGCAATCACTTCATCGCACAGGTCGCGTATGGGGCTGATAGGAATATTCATAAATACTCCACCATCTACGTAATGTGTACCCTGAATGGGAATAGGAGGAAATAAAACAGGAATGCAGCAGGAAGCTGCAATACGCTTGGTTATCTCTCCTTTGGTAAAATGTACACTTTTCCCATTGTCGAAATCGGTTGCTGTAATAATGGTTGGAATAGACAAATCTTCTATCCGTTTGGCTTTTAAGTTACTTTTCAGGAAATCAATAAAATAATCCATTTTCATCAGACTGTCTTTACTGGGTCTGATTTTAGCCAGATCCGTAAAGGTGCGTTGCGAAAATAATTGGAGAATTTCAAAAGGCTGTTTACCGTCTGCAATAAAGGCGCTGACAATGGCTCCTGCACTGGTTCCGGAGAGTATGTCCGGGCGGATTTTGTTCTCGAATAAAGCTTGAAGTATTCCCAAGTGTGCAATCCCTTTGATAAATCCTCCGCTTAATGCGAATCCTGTCTGATATTTTTTACTTCCCATAAAAATGAATAGTTGATTTGTGTCTGTAGCAAAGTTATTTCTTTCTTTTCTTTTTCAAGATAATTTTTGAAGATTATTTTTGTTCTTCTTCATTTACGGTAAATCCGACTAAAAGCCGTACCTTTGTATGCAGAATGAATAAAGAAAACGAATGGGAAAAGGTAAATTAGCAAAGTTTGCAGATATGGCGGAATATCCGCACGTGTTTGAATATCCATATTCTGTAGTGGATAATGTGCCGTTTGAAATGAAAGGCAACTGGAACCGTGATTTTTTCAAAAATGACAATCCTATAGTTCTGGAACTGGGATGTGGACGTGGAGAATATACGGTAGGGCTGGCTCGCCGTTATACTGATAAGAACTTTATCGGGGTAGACATCAAAGGCGCACGCATGTGGACAGGAGCTACTGAGGCTTTGAACGAAGGATTGAAGAATGCTGCTTTTTTACGGACAAACATTGAGATTATCGATCGTTTTTTTGCTCCGGGTGAAGTGAGCGAGATTTGGTTGACATTCTCGGATCCGCAAATGAAGAAAGCTACCAAACGTCTGACTTCTACATATTTTATGAACCGCTACCGGAAGTTCCTGCAACCGGACGGACTGGTACATCTGAAAACAGACAGTAACTTCATGTTTACCTATACCAAATATATGATTGAAGAGAATCATTTGCCGGTAGAATTTATGACGGACGACTTGTATCATTCCGGACTGGCCGATGATATCTTGAGTATACGTACTTATTACGAACAGCAGTGGTTGGACCGCGGACTGAACATCAAGTACATCAAGTTCCGCCTGCCGCAGGAAGGGGAGTTGAGAGAGCCTGATGTGGAAATAGAGCTGGATGATTATCGCAGCTACAACCGTAGTAAGCGTAGTGGACTGAAAACAAGTAAATAAACGATATTATGACTCTTTATCCGAAATTGATTCTTGATGCACTGGCTACAGTGCGTTATCCGGGAAACGGTAAAAATATAGTTGAGGCTGAAATGGTAGCCGATAACTTACGTATCGACGGGATGAAAGTCAGCTTTTCACTGATTTTTGAAAAGCCGACAGATCCTTTCATGAAATCGGTAGTCCGTGCTGCCGAAACTGCTATTCACACGTATGTATCGAAGGAAGTAGAAGTGACTATTGCTACGGAAAGTAAGCAGGCGGCGCGTCCGGAGCCGGGCAAAATGCTTCCGCAGGTAAAGAATGTGATTGCTGTATCTTCCGGTAAAGGAGGAGTAGGTAAGTCGACAATAGCAGCCAATCTGGCGGTAGCTCTTGCCAAATTGGGATATAAAGTGGGTTTGCTCGATGCGGATATTTTTGGTCCTTCCGTTCCTAAAATGTTCCAGGTAGAAGATGCCCGTCCGTATGCAGAGACTGTAGATGGTCGCGACCTGATTGTACCGATAGAAAAATATAGTATCGAATTGCTTTCTATTGGTTTCTTTGTCGATCCCGATCAGGCTACTTTGTGGCGTGGCGGTATGGCAAGCAATGCCTTGAAACAGTTGGTAGGTGATGCAAAATGGGGAGAGTTGGATTATTTTATACTTGATACTCCTCCGGGTACCAGTGATATTCATCTGACTTTGCTTCAGACGCTTGCTATTACCGGAGCGGTAATTGTCAGCACACCTCAGCAGGTGGCTTTGGCCGATGCGCGCAAGGGTATCAATATGTATATGAACGACAAGGTTAATGTGCCTATTCTGGGACTGGTAGAAAACATGGCTTGGTTTACTCCTGCTGAATTGCCGGAAAATAAATATTATCTGTTTGGAAAAGAAGGAACCAAGCGATTGGCCGAGGAACTGAATGTACCTTTGTTGGGACAGATTCCTATTGTACAGAGTATCTGTGAAAATGGGGATAAAGGAACACCGGTAGCTTTGGATGAAAATTCCGTAACCGGACAGGCATTCATTGAATTGGCTCGTAATGTGGTAGAGCAGACCGAAAAGCGTAATGCTGAACAGGCTCCTACGCAGATTGTGAAGACACATAAGTAAACCTGAACAATCGGAATCCTGATGAATTCGTAGTCGGGAACATTGGGGAATCCAAAGAGAATATATGAAATCAGCCAACCTGTTTATGAATATGGGTTGGCTGATTTTTTATTGTATACTGTCTTGATGCGAGTACTCATTACTCCTTACAGGTAGTAAGTTCACTCCTTATTAGTGAGTACTGTACTCATTCTTGGAAAAAACTCCAGTACTTTCAAGTGAGTACTGGAAATACATCAGGAAACATACTTTTCCGGAATTATAACTTATCTGATTTGTGTATTGTCGGCGGACAGAGAAAGACTGATTCCTACTTGTTCGCAGTCCGCTCCCATAGGTGGGTTTTGCTTGTAAAGTTCGACATCTACTTCTTCTATGGCAGGAAAATCATGCAGCAGGCGGTTGGCTATGCGATAGGCTACATGTTCCAGCAACTGTGAAGAGATTTGCATCTCCTGCTTTACCGCTTCAAATACTTCAGCATAATTTATTGTTCCTTCCAGACAGTCGGTTTGTGCGGCCCGGCTGAAGTCGGTTTTTAAACGGAGGTTGACAGTGTATTCGGCACCTACACGGTTTTCCTGTGGGAGAACACCATGAAAGGCATAGAGTTTGAGACCTTTTAAGTGAATGTACATATCAGTAAAAATAGATGAGATGGATTCTTTTCTATCTAAAAGAGACTAATAAATAAAGGAGTTAAGTCAGCAGATAAACTTCTGTGTATGTAAAACTCTGACTTAACTCCTTTTTGTATCATTAAAGTGATTCGGCTTCTGGGATTATCCGCAACGTGATGAACCGCAAGTCTTGCAAATCAGACATCCTTCCTGATAAACCAGCGTTTCATTTCCACAGTTCGGACATTTTACTCCACGTGCTTCGGTTCCGTCTTGAACGTATTTTTTCAAAGCACGTTCTACACCGTTCTTCCATGTGTTGATATTTTCGCTGTCCAATTGTAGAGAACCAACCAGTTTGATAACCTGTTCAATCGGCATACGGTAACGGAGAACTCCCGAAATCAGTTTGGCATAGTTCCAGTATTCTTTGTTGAACTTTTCAGACAAACCTTCAATCGTCATCTTATATCCGCGTTTGTTTTCGAACTGGAAGTCGTAACGCTTGTTGCCTTCTTCGTCGTAGTTCTTGATGATACGTCCGGTAGTCACCGATTTAGGCAACAAGATACCTTCTTCATCATCCTGCAAACCGGTAAAGATTTCGTAAGGACGTCCGTCGAGCAAACCTACAAAAGCAACCCACTTCTCTTTGTTATTCTGGAAGCGTACTACATCCGCTTCAAGTACACGCGGACGTGTTTCTACTACCTGAGGTGGTTTGCAGTGGCACTCTTCTTCTTTATTTTCTTTTTTCTTGGTTGAAATCAGCACACCGGCACGCGAACCGTCGCGGTATACAGTACATCCTTTACAGCCAGAACGCCAAGCTTCTACATACAGACGGTTTACCAGATCTTCGTCTACGTTGTTAGGAAGATTGATAGTTACACTGATAGAGTGGTCAACCCATTTCTGGATACGTCCCTGCATCTTCACCTTCATCAGCCAGTCTACATCATTGGAAGTAGCCTTATAATAAGGTGATTTTGCAACCAGGTCGTCGATTTCTTCTTGAGTATAACGTTTGTCTGGATCGTATCCGTTTACCTTCATCCATGTCAGGAATTTATGGTGGAATACGATGTATTCTTCGAATGCGTCTCCTGTTTCGTCTACGAAATCGATACGTACGTTTTCATCGTTCGGATTTACCTTACGGCGGCGTTTGTAGACAGGCATAAATACCGGCTCAATACCGGAAGTAGTCTGAGTCATCAGACTGGTAGTTCCGGTCGGGGCAATAGTCAGACAGGCAATATTGCGTCGGCCATACTGTCTCATTTCTTCGTACAATGCCGGATCTGCTTCTTTCAGACGATTGATGAACGGGTTGTTTTCTTCTCGTTTTGCGTCATAGATTTCGAAGGCTCCACGTTCTTTTGCCATGTTTACAGAAGAGCGGTAAGCTTCAAGTGCTACAATCTTATGTACATTTTCTGAGAATTCGGTTGCTTCTTCCGTTCCGTAGCGTAAGCCCATTGCAGCCAGCATATCTCCTTCGGCTGTGATACCTACACCTGTACGACGTCCCAATCCGGATTTACGGTAAATCTTTTCCCACAAGTGGCGTTCAGAACCTTTCACTTCATCACTTTCAGGGTCTGAATCAATTTTTTCCATGATACGTTCAATCTTTTCCAGCTCCAGATCGATGATATCGTCCATGATACGCTGTGCCAATGCAACATGCTTCTTGAACAAGTCGAAATCAAAGTAAGCCTCCGGAGTAAACGGATTGACTACGTAAGAGTATAAGTTGATAGCCAGCAGACGACAAGAGTCGTATGGGCACAAAGGAATTTCACCACATGGATTGGTGGAAACAGTACGGAATCCTAAGTCGGCATAACAGTCGGGTACAGATTCACGGATGATAGTATCCCAGAACAATACACCCGGTTCTGCAGACTTCCAGGCATTGTGTACAATCTTTTTCCACAATTCAGATGCATTGATTTCTTTTGTAACCTGTGGATTCTCTGAATTGATAGGATACTGCTGGGTATACATACGGTTTTCTACCGCAGCTTGCATAAATTCATCATCCAATTTTACAGAAACGTTAGCCCCGGTAACTTTTCCTTCTGTCATCTTGGCATCGATGAATGATTCGGAATCGGGATGCTTAATGGATACACTTAACATGAGGGCACCTCGACGTCCGTCTTGTGCTACTTCACGGGTAGAGTTGGAGTAGCGTTCCATGAACGGAACAAGACCGGTAGAAGTCAATGCAGAGTTTTTTACCGGTGAACCTTTCGGACGGATGTGTGAAAGGTCATGACCTACACCGCCACGGCGTTTCATTAACTGAACTTGCTCCTCATCAATGCGAATAATTGCTCCGTATGAATCGGCTGATCCATCTAATCCGATTACAAAACAATTTGACAAAGATGCTACCTGAAAATCGTTTCCAATACCAGTCATCGGACTGCCTTGAGGAACGATGTACTTGAATTGATCAAATAGATCGAAGAGCTCTTTCGGGCTGAGTGCATTAGGATATTTAGCTTCTATTCGAGCTATTTCATTGGCCAAACGCCAATGCATATCCTCCGGTGATTTTTCGTAAATGTTTCCAAAGGAGTCTTTCACTGCGTACTTGTTTACCCATACGCGAGCTGCCAGTTCGTCTCCTTTGAAATACTGCAATGAGGCTTCATAGGCTTCATCGTAGCTGTAAGTTTGCTTTTCCACTTTATATAATGAATTTAGTCTGTTATTACTTATGTTTTTAATTTAGGTTTAAAGTTAGTGTAGAGATTTTGCTTATTAATAACAAACCGCTGCAAAGCTAAAGATGTTTTTCTAATTGGCAAAATAAAATGAGAAGAAGTTATTAACAGGTCTCATGGTTTTCCAAAATGAAATATTAATATTCTGATTATTAGTTATATGTAAAAATGAATATTTTGAAAAGTTTTCCATTTTGAATCACTATATAGAAAATATCCTTATTATTAAACTTTTGAAAATGCTGATGGAAAAACTCAGATAAATTACTATCTTTGTAGAAAATGATATAATGAATGATAATTATGGAATCGATAAAAAACAGACGTACAATACGTAAGTATCAGTCTAAGGATATTCCGGCCGAACTGCTGAATAGCTTGCTGGAGGAATCTTTCCGGGCTTCTACTATGGGGAATATGCAGTTGTATAGTGTGGTGGTGACTCGTGATCAGGAAATGAAAGTGAAGTTGGCTCCGGCTCATTTTAATCAGCCAATGGTGACTTCGGCTCCGGTTGTGCTGACCTTCTGTGCAGACTTCAACCGTTTTAGCAAATGGTGTCGTCAGCGTAAGGCGGAACCTGGTTATGACAATCCTATTTCTTTTCTGAATGCAGCTACGGATGCGTTGCTGGTTACTCAAAATTTTTGTACATTGGCAGAGGAAAATGGTTTAGGAATTTGTTATTTGGGAACTACCATTTATAATCCTGATCAGATTGTGAAAGTGTTGGAATTGCCTGAGCTCGTTATGCCGGTTGCGACTATTACTGTGGGCTATCCGGATGAGTGTCCTGAACAGCCCGACCGCTTACCGCTTACCGGTATTGTGCACGAGGAAACTTATCATGATTATACTCCGGAGATGATAGATGAGATTTATGCATATAAAGAATCGTTGCCTGAAAATAAGCATTTCGTGGAGATTAATCATACAGAAACTTTGGCTCAGATATTTACGGATATCCGCTATAAGAAATCAGACAATGAACTGATGTCGGAAACACTGAGAAGAACTCTCAAGGAACAAGGATTCGAAAAATAAGCAATATTTCAAGGCTCATGCATCATGGTGTATGGGCCTTTTTTGTGAGAATTTGCAGATGGGATTCTTTTTAGAAGAATAAGAAGAAGGGGAGGTTACGGATAAGAAAGAAGGTATCGGAACCTTTGTCGATGTCTCGATGAGTTCCTTCACCTTCCCGATGTTTTCTTATCAAGGGATTTGTTATTTCTGTCTAAGACCAGCTTCAATTTTTTCTATTTCAGCTTTGAAAGCCTTGTCTACTTCTACCTGATCTTTTACGATTTTACAAGCATGGAGCACTGTTGCGTGGTCTTTATTTCCAATCAGTTTTCCAATCTTAGAAGAAGAAGTATCTGTATGCTTCTTTGCTAAATACATGGCTACCTGACGTACTTGTACTACTTCACGCTTGCGAGTCTTGGTATGGATAGTAGATGCATCGACGTTGTAATGACTGCATACCTTTTCGATGATGTCTTCTACACTGAGCGGTTTTACTTCTGCACAGCGTACTGCTTTCCGTACGATGCGTTGTGCCAAATCTAAGTCGATTTCACGCTTGAACAGGATAGACTGAGCCAGCAATGAGTTTACAATACCTTCCAGTTCACGTACACTTTCGTTTACGTTTTCCGCGATATAGCAAATTACAGATTCAGGAATAGTCAAACCGTCACGACGAATCTTATTGCGCAAAATGTTTTTACGCAATTCTACATCCGGTTTTTCCAATTCGGCTACAAGTCCCCATTTAAAACGGGTAAGCAGACGGTCTTCCATACCCTGCAACATAACAGGAGCACGGTCGGAAGTAAGAATCAACTGCTTGCCGTTCTGGTGCAGATGGTTGAAAATGTGGAAGAATGTATTCTGTGTTTTGGTAACTCCTGCAAACTCCTGAATATCATCAATAATCAGTACATCAATAGTTTGATAGAAACTGATGAAATCGTTGAAGTGGTTGGTACGTACGGAGTCTGTATACTGAACCTGAAACAAGTGTGCAGATACGTACAGTACACGTTTTTCCGGATACAGTTCTTTGATACGAGTACCAATGGCATTGATCAAATGGGTTTTTCCCACACCTGACGGTCCGTACAAAAACAACGGGTTGAATGTACGTGCAGGGTTCTGTGCTACTGTTTCAGCTACAGTGCGTGAAAACTCATTACTGTTTCCTTTGATGAAGTTCTCGAAGTTGTAGTTCGGGTTTAGATGTGGATCTAAATCCTGTACAGCTGGAGCTTGTAAAGGATTAGGTGCTTTATTACCGTTATGGATAGGAGCCTGTGCAGGTAAAGCCTGTGAACGTTTTGTTCCTTCTATGTTGATGGTAATATGGTTGGTCTTATCTGTAAGTATAGAATACATCAACTCAGTACCTTCACCTATTTCTTTATAGATAGCGGTACGGAGCAACCCCACATATTTTTCTTCCAGATATTCATAAAAGAAAGGGCTGGGAACGCCGATTGTCAAAGCTTTGTCCTCGTATTTCAAGGGGACAATAGGCTCAAACCAAGTTTTAAAGGCTGTCGGATTAACGTTGTCCTTAATAAAGTTTAAGCAACGTTGCCACAATACAATAGCCTGATTGTTTTCAATCATATTTACGTCGTTATTAATAAAGCAAATCTTCTACAGCTGCAAATGTCGGAATGAAATTTTAGAAAAACAAATACATTTTTCTTTGCTTTTTTGCTTTTAATTATATTCTATTGGAGTTCAATGGGTTATTAAAGTATGGATGATGTTTTTTAAATGAAAGCTCTTGCATATCTCCAATGCTTTGTAAATTAGAATTTTACTTAATATTGGAAATGTCAGATAAATAATCACCCACTGTTTAATACATTGTTAATTAGTGATTTATTAAGATAGTGTAATAGGATGTATAAGTGGGTGATTATTTAGATATAATCTATATAAGCTTTGTTATTTATCTTTTTTTCCAAACAATGAAAAGTGTACGTAACGTTTAGGATGTGCCTTTAAATCTTCTAATAACGCTGCTGCATTTGCTGTGCTGGCATTTAAATTATAATACAATGCTGAGTCGTTCATCAGTAATCCTAAAGAGTTGTCTTTACGGTTTAATTTATCTGTCAGCAAGCGTACATTGTTCAGTGTAGAGTCTACTTTCATGAAAGTAGATGCATAGTTTACGTCCTTCAGGTTATTGGTAATAACTTTCAGGTTTTGGGTAATTTCAGTTACGTTATTTGTCAACTCTGGTACATCGGTCTTCATCAGAGTGTTTAATTGGCGGCTGGTTGCGTTAAGTGAAGCGGTCAGCTGCTCTGCATTGTGCAGAGTGTTCTCCAAAGCCGGATCGCCTAACAATTTGTTTAGAGAAACTAAGATCGAGTCGAGTTTCGGCATCATCTGCTTCATCTGTGGAAGCAGTGTCTTTTCTGCTTCTCCTAAAATTCCAGTGTTGGCTACTCCGGGAAGAGTATCTTTTTCTGTATAATAGGTTTGACTGTCAAGATTGAAATGCAAGTTCATCTTGACTGTACCCAGCATTTCGGTGACCAATTCTGCGTGGCTACCTGTTGGGATTTTCATCGCTTCGTCCAATTCTACTCCTACAACCACATGGCCGGGATTCTGGAAATTATATTCAATGTCGCGTACAATACCGATTTTAAATCCATTGGCAAATACCGGACTGGATTTTGCCAATCCATTAATGTCGGAAAATTCTACATAATAGTAACTTTCTGGCTTGAATGTGTTGATTCCTTTCAGATAGTTGAAGCCAAAGAAAAGAATAAGCAGGGAAGCGATACCTGCCAAGCCGATTTTTACTTCTTTTTTCATCTTGTTGTATTGTTCTAGTTTTATTTGTTCTTTTTAAATTCTCTAATAGCTTGATTTATATTCATTTTTTCTCCGTCTTTGAACGCGATGATAAATGCATCTTTAAACTTTGCATCTACTTTGCTGCGTTTCAGACGTAGTATCTTGTTGTAGTCGGTACTTTCGCCGTACGTATATTTGTAGATACCTTTTTCTTTATATCGGTCTACGGGAGATAAGCCTTTAAATTGTCTGCTGTTCTTAGGCAACACCTTGTCTGATGTCAAGATTTGTATCTTGAATACCGGCTTACTGGAGGTATTGCTCTTAGAACTTTGAGAAATTTCTTTTGGCTGGGCCGTTTGGGCAGTTTGCACCGGTTGGGTATCGGCAGCTGTGGGTTCTTCAATTACGATATCCTCTTCTACTTCTACCGGTTGAGAAGAAGTGAGAACTCCCGGAGAAGAAGTCTTCTTGTTTGCTTTGTAGTTGACAAAAGCTTGATAAATACTCTGTGCCAGCATGCTCGATCCGTTGCTTGACAGCAGGTAAGCCTCTTCGTTTGGATTGGTGATATAACCTAATTCAATCAACACACTGGGCATAGATGTTTCCCGAAGAACCAGAAAACCGGCCTGATGCACTCCTTTGTCTATTCTGCGTGCTTTGTGTCGGAACTGTTGCTGAATCAGCTGTGCGAAGTTGACACTTTGAGCCATATTTTTGTCTTGCAGAAATTCGAAGATGATGTAACTCTCGGAAGAATTAGGGTTGAATCCTGCATATTGTTTCTGATAGTCATCCTCGATAAGGATAACGGCATTTTCCTTTTGTGCCACTTCCAGATTTTCCTGTGTACGGTGCAATCCCAATGTATAGGTTTCCGTTCCACTTACTCTGCTGCTTCGGGAAGCAATCGAGTTGGTATGGATTGAAATGAAAAGATCGGCCTTTGCTTCGTTTGCAATCTCAGCCCGGCGGTGAAGCGGTACGAATACATCAGAGCTTCTGGTGTATACCACTTTAGTATCCGAATGATTGTTCTGAATCAGTTTCCCGAGTTTAAGTGCCACACTGAGGTTGATGTTCTTTTCTTTTCCCCGCTTTCCTATGGCCCCGGGGTCATGTCCTCCGTGTCCGGCATCGATTACCACGGTAAATTTTTTAGGGGACGCGGCATGCATCGCATTTTCCGGAATAACAATCCATAGGAAAATGCAGATGATATATACTGTGTAAACTATGTTATTCCTCATATTAGGGGACAAAGTTAATAGAATTTTTACAGACTTTGGGCGTTAAAGAGGGAAGAAATACTTTTTATAAGCGATAATGTCTATAAAAACCAATAAAAATACTATGGCTTTGTTGGCTTTTACGTATTTTTGCCGATAAAATGAACATTTTGTCATGTTGAGATTTATAAAAAACTGGACACTGCCGCTGGCGATGCTTGCCGGAGTGATTGGATATTTCTGTTTTTCCGAATTGGATTTTCTGGCTCCTACGAAGCCTGTAGTAAAAGTTGCAGTGAGTTTCCTGACTCCTTTTCTGATATTTTCTCAGTTGTTGCTTACCTTTTGTAAAGTAGAGGTGAAAGAGCTGACTCCTAGAGGCTGGCATGGATGGTTGCTTTTGTGTCAGTTGGTTTCGGCTGCTGTAGTAGCCGGGGTGTTGTATACCTGTACATTGGATGAAGCCTGGCGTGTAGCGTTAGAAGGAATGTTGGTTTGTCTGATTTGCCCTACGGCTACAGCAGCTGCAGTGGTGACCGGCAAGTTAGGAGGAAATGCAGCCGCACTGACGACGTATACGTTAGCTTCCAATTTGCTGGCGGCTGTTTTTGTTCCACTTGTTTTTCCTTTGGTGGAGCCGTCGACAGTCGAGTTTATGACTGCATTTCTTTATTTGCTAGGTAAAGTATTTCCCTTGTTGCTTTTCCCTTTCTTTCTCGCTTTGCTGCTGCGGCATTTTCTTCCTTCGGTGCATCGTTTTCTGGTAGGCTTGAAAGACATGGCATTTTATCTGTGGGCGGTAGCACTTACTATTGTCATGGCACAGACCACCCGTTCGGTGGTAGAGGGAGATGTGGCTGTCTCGGAAGAAATATTGATAGCTACCCTTATCTTAGTGGTTTGTGTATTGCAGTTTGCTGTCGGAAAGTGGATAGGAGGCCGCTATCAGGAGCGTATTAGCGGGGGACAGGCATTGGGACAGAAAAATACAGTATTGGCTATTTGGATGGCTTATACTTATCTCAACCCGGCATCAGCTATTGCTCCCGGTAGTTATGTATTGTGGCAGAATCTTATTAATAGCTGGCAGCTTTGGAAGAAAAGGAAACAAGAGGAACAATAAAATATTGCCGGTCTGACAGTATTTTGTAAGTAAGATAGGGGCAATAGACTTCCTCTCTTGCGTTTATATTGAAAGAAACGGGTAACTGCTTTCGGTTAAGGGAGTAAATAAACCTGAAATCAGGAGCAGAAGCCTTGAAGAAAATAAACCTTAAATCGAAAAAACAATGAAAGAAAGTGAACTTTGCAAAGACATGCCGTCTCATTATGCGGCTTGTCTGCACGCGGACTGTCCTTGTGCGGCATCTTGTCTGCATCAACTTGTGTATCAGCCACTGATGGAAAAAGAAGCTGTTTTCTACCTTATCAGTCCTCTTCGCTGTAGCAAAAATCAGTCGTGTGTCTATTATCGCAATGCAGAGCCTGTGCGTTATGCATTCGGTTTTAAAGGTATGAAAGAAAAAATGTATCCTGCCCAGTATCGTAAATTCATGTCTGTGCTGACAGCGTATTTTGGGTATAATCCCTATTTCGACCGCAAAAAAGGAAAACGTGCCCTTCCTCCTAAGGAGCAGGAATTCATTTTGCAAACGTTGAAAAAGTTGGGAATAGAAGAACCTTTGGAGTTCGACCGTTACGAAAATCGGGTCAATTGGAAAGACTGATACTCCTTACATGTAAAAACTGCACTCATTGCCCGAAAAAAATACACTACTTTCAGGTAGTGAGTGCAGTTTTTACATGTAAGTACTGGCGAGTATTAAAATCGTGGCTTGCCATACTCCGGTTATATTCGTGCTATGGTATCTTTGGCTTAAAAACCAACTGCCCTATAATTGAAGAGACAACAACTATAAAAGATATTGAAATTTTTATCAAATGAAACTACTTCATATTTCAGATACTCATGGCAAACATAAATTATTGACCGGTTTGCCTGTAGCCGATATAATAATACATAGTGGTGATGTGGGTATGATAGGAACCGAAGAAGAAGTTATAGACTTTTTAAACTGGTTTCTCGATTTGCCTTACCGCTATAAAATCTTTGTACCCGGAAATCACGATGATTGTCTTATGGATGCGGAGATTAGTGGGTTGGATAACAATTGTTTTATTCTTTGCAATAAAGGAATAGACATAGAGGGCGTAAAAATATATGGAGTTCCTACATTTACTGAATATGCTATAACGGGTGAAGAGGACAAATATATAAACCTTATTCCCAACAACATAGATATTCTCGTTACACACCAGCCTCCTTATGGTATTCTTGACTATTCAGACGGTGTACATTATGGGTCTGTCTTGCTGTTAAAGCGATTGATGGAGATTAAACCGAAATTTCACTTGTTTGGACACATACATGATGCATATGGTATTGAAAAAGGACAATATACACTTTTTTCAAATTCCTCGGTTATGGACAATAATTATCAATTAAAACACAAAGCGAATTTATTGGTTATAAATACAACCGGAAATGATGTTTTATCTTTATGCCCTAACCAATAATAGAGAAATTCCAGATGTGGATGAAGTGACTGCAATGATAGAGGCTTAATAAGCACATGGGTTTCTATTGTCTGAATTTAGGGAAGAAATGGGTGTATAAATTCTGATATTTGATATGAGTTTTCTATTATTTTAGGAATAAAAGATTTAAAGAGAAATAAAGAGCCTCGTGATGTATTGTTTTGTAAACCCTTGTAATTCAAAATATTTTGTTATATTTGTGCTCGGAATTATAACAAATTTATATAGATTTACTATGAAAAAGGCTATATTTTTAGCATGTGGGATATTGTGGGGTTGTACAATAACCATGCAGGCAGAAGACCTGCCTTATAAGAATCCAAAGCTCTCTGTAGAAGAGCGTGTAGAGGATTTGCTGAAGCGAATGACAGTGGAAGAAAAGTTCTGGCAAATTTACATGATGCCCGGAGATTTGGATGCCGGAAAAGAACGTTTTAAAGATGGTATTTTCGGGTTCCAGGTAGCTACTGTCGGATCGTCCGATCCGCAAATGCGCCAGATGCTTCAATACAATCCGAAGATGACAGCGGCCGAAACCGTAAAAAAAGTGAACCGTATTCAGCGCTATTTTGTAGAAGAAACTCGCTTGGGTATTCCTGCCATTATTTTCGATGAAGCTTTACATGGACTGGTGCGTGGAGGAGCAACTGCATTCCCGCAATCTATCGCCTTGGCTGCGACATTCGATACTACGCTGGTCAGCCGGGTGTCTACCGCCATTGCCCGTGAAACAAAAAGCCGCGGAATCCGACAGATTCTTTCTCCGGTGGTCAATCTGGCTACAGATGTACGCTGGGGACGTGTAGAAGAGACTTATGGCGAAGATCCTTGTCTCTCGGCTGATATGGGAGTCAGTTTCGTGAAGAATTTCGAACGAATGGGTGTGATTACTACTCCGAAACATTTTGCAGTCAATTCCGGTGACGGTGGACGTGACAGTAACCCGATTCATTATACGGAACGTTTCCTGGAAGAAACTCATCTGGTACCGTTTAAGGCTTGTTTCCAGCAGGGTGGTTCCCAGTCGGTAATGACTGCATATAATATGATAGATGGTACACCTTGTACGGCTAATTCCTGGCTTACTATCGATAAGCTCCGTAAAGAGTGGGGCTTCGACGGTTTTACTATTGCTGATGCCGATGCGGTAGGTATTATTCATAAACTGCACCATACTATTAATAATTGGGAAGAAGCTGGAGCTACGGCTGTGAACAATGGACTTGATGTTATTTTCCAGACTACTTATGAAGAGCATGAACCTTTTTTGGAAGCATGTCGTAAAGGGTTGATAACGGAAGAGGCTTTGAATAGAGCGGTACGTCAGGTCTTGAAGGCTAAATTCCGTTTGGGATTGTTTGAAAATCCGTATATGGATGAATCGGAAGCCGACCGCTGGAATGCCTGTGCAGAGCATCGTGCCTTGGCTCAGGAGGCTGCTGCCCGTTCGATGGTATTGCTGAAAAATGAAAACCAGCTGTTGCCTTTGTCGCGCGACTTGAAGCGTATTGCTGTCATTGGTCAGGATGCTGCAGAGGCTCGTTTAGGTGGATATAGCGGTCCTGGTGTAAATAAAATCAGCATTGTAGAAGGATTGAAAAAAGAACTGGCCGGTAAAACGGAGGTAATCTATGAAGAGGGCTGTAAGCGTATGAATCCGCAATGGCTGACTATCCCGGAAAACTGCCTTTCTCTAGAAGACGGAACTTCAGGATTGGCTGCTTCTTATTTCAAGAATATCCGTTGGGAGGGAACTCCTGCTTTGAAACGGAATGATAAGGCTGTGCAGTTTTCGTGGACGCTCTTTGCTCCGGATTCTTGTCTGGCAGTAGACTGGTTCTCGGTAGAATGGAACGGAAAACTGAAATCGCCGGTTTCAGGAGATTATCAGATTGGTCTGGAAGGAAATGATGGATATCAGTTGTGGATTGATGGTAAAAAGGTAATCGACCGTCCCGAAAAGGCGTCTTTCCGTACCGAAGTTGTTCCTTTCCGTTTGGAAAAAGGAAAAGAATATGCAGTAAAAGTCCGTTTCTATGAAAATACCCGTAACGCCCGTATCCGTTTGGTATGGAATGTAGGAGTACAGAATGAAGATGCTTCCATTGAAAAAGCAGTGCGTGCTGCAGCTTCGGCTGATGTAGCTGTTGTTGTGGTTGGTATCGAGGAAGGTGAATTCCGCGACCGTGGCTATCTGACTTTGCCGGGACGTCAGGAAGAACTTATCAAGCGTGTGGCTGCTACCGGAAAACCGGTTGTGGTAGTGCTGGTTGGTGGTAGTGCTGTAGTGATGTCCGAGTGGTTGGATAAAGTACCGGCAGTGCTGAATGCCTGGTATCCGGGTGAAGCTGGTGGTGCTGCAGTAGCTGATGTCTTGATGGGGGATGCCAATCCTTCCGGAAAACTGCCGATTACTTATCCGATAGATGAGGCTCAATTGCCGTTGAACTATAGCCATAAACCTACCGGAAGAAGCGATGATTATCTGAATCTGACAGGTGAGCCTTTGTTCCCCTTCGGTTATGGATTGAGCTATACTGAATTCGAATACAATAATCTGAAAGTACAGCCTTCTGGTAAACATACTTATAATGTTTCATTTACAATCCGTAATGTCGGAAAATACAAAGGTTATGAAGTACCTCAACTTTATTTGAAAGACAAAGTTGCTTCGGTTACCCAACCGATAACCCGTCTGATTCATTATGCAGCTATAGAATTGAATCCGGGAGAAGAAAAAACGGTATCGTTTATTGTAAATGAACACGATCTTTCTATGTTGGACAAATCGATGAACCGGGTGGTAGAGCCGGGTGATTTCCGTTTGATGATTGGCCGTTCTTGCAAGGATATCCGTTTGCAGGAAGTGATTAATGTAAAAGAATAAATATCGGAGATAAATATAGATTGTGTTTTTAATGATACGGAGACTATTTCAATTTGAGATAGTCTCCGTGTTTTTTTCTATTGTTGGCAATTACTGATCCAAGATTATTCTGATAATTTTTCTTTCTTGATTTCTGTAAGATAAAAACGGAAGAAAGCATCTTTTATTTCATCACGGACACGGTGAAATTCCGAATCAATGAGTTCTGCTGTTCCGGTAGCGTGCGAAGGATCGTCGAAACCAATATGAAGTCGTTTTCCTACTTTGCCGATGAGTGCAGGGCAGTTTTCGTTTGCACCTCCACAGACTGTAATCACATAATCCCATTCTTGGTTGAGGTATGTATTTACATGTGTCGGTTTGTGTGAGCTGATATCTATTCCTGCCTCTTTCATAACTTCTATGGCTTTTGCATTGACTTGTGTAGCAGGTTCTGTTCCACCGGAATAAACTTCAATGTTTTTATCGAAAGATTGTAGGAATCCATGTGCCATCTGGCTGCGGCAACTGTTTCCTGTGCAAAGAATCAGTACTTTCATATTTGTGCTTTATGTTTTGGTTATTTTTATATCGAAGGCAAAAATATGAATAAAAAATGATACACAGAAAAAGTGCTCATATGGTAAAGTGACCGTTTTGCAGATAACAGACTTTTGAGAGGCATATTCTTGGAGAGATGAAATACGTAATACTTTTGAAATAATAAGGCTCTATTTATTATAAATAAGGTGGAAAATTGTATTTTCTGGCTTTTTAAGTCTGTTATTATACTGCTGTTTTATTAATTTTGTATTTGCGCGATTGTAAGGAATTGAGAGGAATTCTGTGTGCGTTTATAAGATTATTTCTGATTTTAGTTATTATTTGTTGCATTAGTTAAAATAGATTTATTTAAAAGTAAGTGAAGAGTTGCTGAAACTTTGATTATCAATGGGATTTCAAAAATATTTGTGTCAGCTGGCAGCATATTTGATGAGACTTATGAAATGAGGCATGAACATTTTGATTTTTTAGTTGTTCTAGGAATAGTGTCTTGATTGAAGCAGACACTGCAATAGGTATTTTTAATTGGTATAAACACAAAAGATTTTTATTTGAATTTTTATGATTAAAAAAGGGCTATTCTTGGCTTGCATAATGTTTGCAAGTATTTCATGTACGGAACAGTTCGAGAATAACGGGGATATTGGTAATAGTAGAGGGAATGAAGCTGTTTTCAGGCTTTATTCTGCTGGTTTTGGTAATGCAGCCACACGGAGTGGCGAAACCGCAACCAAGGCCGTTTATGATTTTCTGGACTATTATATAGTAGATGAAAATGGTAAAGTAGTGACTGATATCAAATCTAAATATAAGCCGGAAACATCTGAGATCGTTGCGGAAGGATTGCATGAAGGAAGCTACCGATTGTTGGTGTTGGGAGTAAAAGGTGATAAAGAAAGTGATGGAGCAACAGTAAATAAGGTCACAGATGTGAATGATGTGTGGCTGAGCTTTCCGGAAGACCTAAGCAAACCATTGGACTGTGAGTATTTCTATTCGGACACTCCTTTTGATGTTACTATAGTTGAATCGGAAGGCGGTAAACAGGAAACCATATTGAGTGAGGAAACTGTTACGCAACATCGAATTGTTGGTAAGGTGAAGTTTGATTTTGACTTCGAGAATATGTATATAGAATATTCTGTGACTAAAAATGTGGCAGATGTAGAAACTCCGAGATTTTATACTTCGATGACGGCCAACAAGCAGTTTTCTGGAGAGAGCAATCGGGTACTGAATGATCTGAACCTGCTGGATGGAAAAGAGTATCTGTTTATGCCAACTGTTGAAGGAAGTGCACTGAATGGAGAAATAGGAATGGAGAGCCGGACGTATACAGGAGGAACCGTCTCGCAGACATATGGATTTAGTGGAATAAAGGTGCTTCCTAATCAGATTACAACTGTTAATACGGACGTAAATCATCCGGAAGATAATAGAGGGACCATGTTTATATCTTCAGTTGCATACAAGCATGGCAATCATAAAAAGATTCTTCAGGACGATGAAAAGAAAGGTGTGTATACAGATAAGTCTCAGCGTTCGTTTAATACATCCAATCCTTTACAATTGTCTGTGACAGATGAAGGACAGTTTCATATGCGTTTTTATTCTCCGCGTGATTTGGGACATGTAACTGTGAAGGCCCTGATTCCGGAAGTAAGTAATGAATGGATGGATTTTGCTTATTTGGATACTATCCCTGCTTTTGGAGATGCATATGTGGATGTTCCTATGTTGAAAAAGCCGACTGTATGTAAAGGAGAAAGCGGACGTTTGATAAATGTACAGAAACTTTCTGTCGCACAGTTGAAAAAGGCACAGTTTAAAATAGAGTCTCCTGAGGAATTTTGGAAAAAAATAGAAAAAATCCAGCATGGTTGGACAATATATTGGGGACTTTACGGAGGTGATCCTGACAGACCCGACGGTGGACCTGTAGGTAACTGGATGGGGATACGTCCGGTACATATTAGGGAGTCAATTGCCTTGTTCCTCAATTTTACTTATATGATAGACATGCCTGAGCACGAACAGATTTTGGAGGAAAATAAAGATAAACTCTATGACGATAATAAGAATCCTATCGAAGTAGAGAGAGTCTTGCAGCAGATGAGACAACAGCGCACTTTGCAGGTTGGATTGGTTTATCCAGGTAATGGTGTGGGAGGATTAGGAGGAGGAACCACATTTGGAGCTTATCAGTCTGCCTGGTTCGATCATTACTCCAGTACTTATGCATGCAGTATCATGTTTCATGAATTAGGACATGTGATGGGATACGGGCACAGCAGTTCGTTTACTTATGGCCCTTGGGCAGAAAGCTTGATGAATAATTTTTATGTCAATAATTTGTATCAGATGCCTATTGACTCAAAAAGCTATTTGAATAGTTCAAGTAATCCAAACAAGTATTAATGTTTAAATTGTTTAGAAAGTGATAAGATTGGTTTATATAAAGAATGTAATAGCTGCAATATTTCTTTTGGGAATTATGCAGTCTTGCAATAATAATGAATTATTTTCCGAGAAAGCAAACAATGGAGTGGTATCCGGTCAACTGTTGGAAAGCAGAGCTTCTGAAGAAGGAGGTGAAACTTCTTATTTTGCCGGAAAAGTGACTGCGGTAGCATTTGATGCTGATGGAGTAATTGTAATGGTTCGTGAGAACATTCAGGTAGACCAGAATGGTAAGTTTAGTGTAGTAATCGGAACAAAGGCTAAGAAATGTTATTTTATAGCCAATGCTCCCAAAGAAGTGATTCCTAATTTGGGAGTAACTGAAACAGAGTTCAAAAATATGGTGATGACTGGTCAGTTGGATAGTACTTTAGATCCGGTTATGTTGGGAGGCATTGATATGGACTCGTATCATTGGGAGCCGATTGTAATGCAACGCTGTGTAGCCCGGTTGGATCTGAAGATGCAGGTTTCCGGAGTTTCGGTAAAACGTATTACTGTAAAAGGTGCTGCTGACAGAAGTTTTCTCTTCCCTCATGAAACTGAAACTCCGGAAGACCTGCAATTGACAGATTTTGTGATGGATTTTGCTGATGCTGCTCTGACTGATAGTAAGAACCGGTTAATGTATCTGCATGAACAGCAGACTGGAACTCCGGAAGTGGTGATGGAAGTGACAGTAGATGGCCGTATGATGGAACTGAAAGAAAAGTTGCCTGAAAAGATAAAAAGAAACAGCTTGTATACACTGAAAGTGTATGGAAGTGGGGCAAAACTGAACATACAGGTTGCAGAAAATGACTGGGAGAGCGGTCAGAATAATGAATCGTCTGTGATTACATTGGCAAAAGTAAATGTGGAAAGTTCACATTTGGATGGTGCAAGAGTAAATGAAAAAGGCGATACTGTATTTATTCCATATAGCGATAAGACTCTTTCTTTGGCAATAAATACTGAAGAAGGAATGACTGTAAGAGCAGAGGGAAGTCTTGATTTGGTTGAAGTGTCTGTGGCACAGAATGCAACGCGCGGTAATGTGGCGTTAGATAAGTTGACTATGGTGAATGTGACAAGCAGGCTGAAAAGAATCGGAATGCCTTTGCAATATTCTTACTTGGAATCATTGGATAGTAACGGAGTGATGAAGGGACGTATTGTATTGGTTTTCGAACCCAATCCTGTGCAGATGACTGGTGCTCTTTCATTTTTGGAGGATACATCTTATGATTTTGACCGCTATATTGATGGTGAGTATGCACGTCTTATCTTGCCGAAAGGTATGAAAGCGGAACTGGAGTTTGGAGCAGGTGAAGACCAGTGGGCCATATTAAAAGAAACGGAAGCAGGAAGTGATACTTTGAGACTGTTGGGAGGATGGAAACCCAACGATCCAAAAGCGGACGGAAGAAAGCAGGTCGTTACACTGAAACTTAGTAACGAGGATGGTTCTGATATGGAAACTTATACGATAAGTCGTTTAAATTATGGACTTCCGGTAGTGGAAGTTGCAGGAAACTGGTGGTGTAAGTATAACCTTAAAGGTACTGCTAACGACTTTAATGACCAGATATTGGTTAATGCAGATCCGGTAAAGGAGGGCAGCCTGCTTGATTATCTGAAAGATTGTTCATTGGAAGAACTTAAAGCTGTGATGGGTGACCAGTATCAGGGAGGAAACTTGGAAGGATTGCCTCTTACATTGTCTGACGGAAAATTTGAATATTCAGGATTCAAGTCGAGTGTATCGGTAAATATCAATACACAGGGCAAGCAAATGGTTCCTTCAGGATATGAGATGCCCTCGGATAATGATTTCAGAAGACTGGTTAATTCGGATGATGCTAAGCTTGGATACGAACCGGCTGTTTATAATAATAATATGAGTGGTGTTGACAGTTTCAGACTGAATTATAATCACGGTAACCGTTCTGTCAGCATTGATGATGTAGTATACGGAAAAGTGGGGTTCTATGATTTCTGCGAAGAAGCTTTTGCAAGCGATAACAGCAAGCATGTGGTGCTCTTCGGTTGGGGACACCAATGGGAGGCTGGTACCGGAAAAATCAGTTCGGATGATTTCATTTTTGCTGTTAATAATGGAACTTCAACAGCATGGATGATGGAAGGCTGGTTTGTGGACATGAGAGGTAACTGGTTTAAAACTTCGACTCAGAACAATGTGAAATCCAGAACTATCAGATGTAAGAAGTCACCTGTAGAATATATTTATAAATGAATTGACGAATGATGAGATATAAATTGTGGTATGTCGTTTCGACATTGTTGTTAGTTTTGGCTGCATGCAGCAATGAAGATACAGTAATAACTAAATCCGGAGGTAAGCTGTCGAGAGTTTCCATGGATTTTCCGGCATCTTACAATGTAGATAATATAAAGTACTTTTATTTTGAGAATGGAGAATTGGGCTCTTCTGGTTCGGTACAGCCGACAGGAACAGACCTGAAACTCCCTTTGGAAGGAACCGGTACTCTTTATGTGATAGCGAATGAGGGGAATAAAACCTCCTCATTCGTGGGTAGCGGAATGACAGAGGAAGTTTGGCAGGATGCTACTATTGATTTGGATGAATCGCAAAAGCCCTTGAACTTTATAATTGGAAAGGTTGCAGTCGAAGATAATGTTGCAGAATATTCTGCCGTAATGAAGCGGGGAGTA